>CAMDWT010000003.1 GCA_945877505.1 Crenothrix polyspora | reverse complement strand
TCAATAAAACAGATGGCGCTGGTTTTTGATGAAATTTCATTGCAAAAACCAATTATTCATCTCGCCAAAGAAAAAAATGGAACCTTCAATTTTCAGAGTCTTTTTAAAAATAAAAAGGACACCGCTTCCTCTAAAGAATTTCCCTCAATTCCAGTAACCATTACTAAATTTTCTTTAACAGAGGGTGATTTATTGTGGGAGGATAATACTTTTGACACGCCCGTAACTCAAAACATTAGCCTCATAAATATAAATATTGAAGGTCTGACGACTCAAATTGATAAACAGGCTCATTTAAGCCTATCCATGTCGCCTAAGTCGGGAGGACATTTAGACTGGGAAGGTCAAGTTAGCCTAGAACCCTTGGCTTCAAAAGGTCACATAAAACTCGATAACGTAAAGCTAGAAACCTTGTTGTCTCTGATTTTCTCAAATACGTTGCCAATTAATACAGAAGGTTATGAGCAACTTGCCGCTGATTATAATGCCAGCTACAGTGAAAAGGGATTAAAGCTTAAGGTCAGTAAGGCTGAGTTTAACGTTCACGATTTTAAGTTGTTAGTAAAAGGTGATGAAAAAGCGTGGATAAAAATACCCCTTTTCAGTTTGCAGGGGCTTGATTTTAGCCTTGATAAACATCAACTCTTAATTAACACGGTTTCAGCTAATGACGCTGATTTTAAGGCTTGGTTGAATCCCGAAGGTGTGATTAATTATCAAGCGTTATTTCCAAGTGCCCACGTCAATACAGGAAAGCTTAATAAAGCGGGTATTAATACGACAGAGCCCCAAAAAGTGCAGTGGGACATTAGCGTTAATACGATTGCTTTAAATAATTTTGGCTTAGATTTTGAAGATAAGACGTTAAAAAAACCAGTTACTATTAATGTTAAGCCTATCAACGTTAAGTTGGCAAACTATAGCAATAAAGCGGGCGTGAAAATACCTGTTCAATTAAGTGCTGGGATTAATAATACCGAGGTAATAACCCTAAAGGGTGACACTATTATTGAGCCACTTGCTGCTAATTTAGAGCTTAATATTAAGGCGATTAATTTGGAGCCATTTCAGTCTTATTTTGATAAGTTTGTCCGCTTAGATGTTATTGATGGGGACATTCATATCAAAGGAAATGTGGCTATTTCTAAATCACCTGTTGATGATTTGGATCTTAAATTTAAAGGGACTGCGGGAATAGCGAATTTGTTAACTCGAGACCAACTTGTTCATAAAGATTTGGTGAAATGGGATGATTTAACCTTTAAGGGGGTGGATGCTGATTTTTTGCAAAATCGTTATTCTGCGGCAATATTGGAAATTGATAAGCCTTATATTAGGTTGATTATTAAAAAAGATAAAACGGTAAACTTCAATAACATTGTTATCGCTGATAAAACTAAGCCTGAGTCCTTAAAAAAACCAAGTGATAATAAAGCTGCGGCAAAGGCTAGACCTTCTTTCAAATTGGATAAAGTTAAAGTAACAGATGGTTTTTCAGATTTTTCAGATTTTTCATTGATTTTGCCTTTTGCGGCACAAATTAAAGATTTGGATGGTGGTGCTAGTGGTGTTTCCTCGGAGCAAAAATCAAAGATTATTCTTGCCTTAAAAGGCAATGCTTATGATTTGGCTCCAGTGGGTGTCAAGGGAGATATCAGTCCCCACTTGGGCGATTACAACGTAGAAATAAACTTTGATGGTTTGCCACTGCCACTAGTTTCGCCTTATATGGTGCAGTTTTCTGGCTATAAAGTTGAAAAAGGCACCATGACGTTAGGGCTTAAATATCATGTTATTAATAGTGAGCTGGAGGCTTCAAACAACATATTTATTGACCGATTCGAACTTGGTGAGAAAGTGGAAAATCCAAATGCTGTCTCGTTACCCATTGAGCTAGCTATTGCATTATTACAAGATTCTACGGGTAAAATTAAAATGGATGTTCCAATCACTGGAAGTCTGAATGACCCAAAATTTAGTTTGGGTGCTATTTTTACTGATGCCTTAGCTAATGTGATTAGTAAAGTAATTACTGCACCCTTTAGAGCACTTGGTTCCTTAGTTGGCAGTGAAAAAGACCTTAGTGTAGTTAGCTTTACTCCTGGAGCTTCTTATTTAAGTAAACCGCAACAAGATAAATTAGACAGTTTATCTAGGGCCTTAAAAGAGCGTTCAATTTTAAATTTAGATGTAAAAGGCGCAGCATTTGAGGAACAAGATTGGCCTGTTCTTAGAGAAGATGCGCTTTATGAGGAATTAAAAAAACGTAGAGCCGCCGAAATAAATAAGCATGCTGAAAAAAAAATACGTGATGAATATGTAGAGCTCTCAGAGGATGATTACAAGCGCTTATTAGCGGACATGTTCATTGATACATTTCCACTATTGGCAAAAAAATCTTTTTTTGGCAAGCCAACGTTATTAAGCTCGAATGTAGGCGATTTTTATAAAGTCGCTAAGCAGAAACTGTTTACGGTCATTAAGCCTCAGCCAGAACGACTTAAACGTCTGGCCTCAGCTAGAGCTCAAGTTATTGCCAATTATGTTGTTCAACAGGGAGGCGTGCAACGTGAAAGAGTCTTTATACTTGATACCGTTATTGATCCTAAAAGAGAGGGTAACGACATCGTCATTGCTTTATCAGTAAGCGCTGGTGATTAAAGTTTATTAATCAGGAGGCTTATTAATTCAATGGAAGTTGTTTTGATAAAATCGGATAACTTATTGCTAAGCTTTGAAAAGTAGATGCCTGTATTCTTCAGGCATCTACTCTATAGATGTTGCAATTAGCTCATAACAAGGTCGTTAGAGGCGCTATTTCACGGGTAATGTTTAGCGTGTAATAACTTCAGTACCTTTGCCAATTAAAACTACATCAGCTCCCCGCATGGCAAAAAGACCATTACTAACAACGCCCGTAATGTTGTTGATGATTTGTTCTAGTTTGATAGGATCTAAAATATTTAAATTATGGACGTCAAGAATTACATTGTGATTGTCAGTTATAAAATTCTCTCGCCATACAGGTTGTCCGCCTAATTTAACCATTTCTCTAGCAACATAACTTCTTGCCATAGGAATGACTTCAACGGGGAGTGCAAAAGCACCCAATACATCTACGCATTTAGATTCATCAACAATACAAATGAATTTTTTGCTGGCTGCGGCAATGATTTTTTCACGAGTTAAAGCGCCGCCACCGCCTTTAATCATATGTTTATGAGGGCTTATTTCATCTGCGCCATCAATGTAAACATCTAGAGTGCCAACTGCATTTAAGTCTAATACAGGGATACCGACTTTTTTTAAGTGAGCGGTAGTCATTTCAGAGCTGGAAACAGCACCCTCGAAATTTTGTTTGGAATCCGCTAAATAATCGATGAAATGTCTCACCGTGGAACCCGTGCCTACACCAACGATGGCTACATCCTTAACATAATGTAAGGCGGCTTCCGCTACTTTTTGTTTTAATTCATCTTGTGTCATAGTTTGCTACCGTAATAAAGTGAAAGTTTTAGGATAATACCTCAGAAACAGCCAATATTCAGCCGATTTCTTAAAAATAGATAGAAAAATTATTCTCTACCGTTTTCTATTGAGTTAGTAAAATTGTCTCAGCGAGTGTTATGTTATCGGTAAAAAAATAAGGGCAGCTAAGTAAAAAGGCTGCCCTGTTTTCACGCTAAAATTAAAAGCCATTAGATCACTAAAAAAGTAAATTTTTAATTGATACCCTTATTTAGCGAGTTTCTTTTTATAAATAATAGAGGATAAAATGGATAAGGCAATCATGACCGCGCCAACTAAACCCGTAATGATCTCAGATATATGATAAGTCATACTGATAAGCATAATAGCCGCTAAGGAACCGATCGCATAGTGAGCGCCGTGTTCCAAAAACACATATTCATCTAAAGTGCCTTGACGAACAAGGTATACCGTCAGACTTCGGACAAACATCGCCCCTATAGCCAGTCCTAGCATAATAATGATGACATCTTGAGTGATTGCAAAGGCGCCTATAACACCATCGAAAGAAAATGAAGCGTCTAATACCTCAAGATATAAAAAACTCATAACACTGCTTTTTTTAAGCACATTAGAAACGTCTTGACCTTCCTCTTTATCTTCAAATAAAGCCGCTAAGCTATCGACAATAACAAATAAAATAACCCCTGAAGTACCCGCAATTAAGGCATTTAAGCGAATCGCTTCGGGTAGCCAAGTTTGGCTAATTAACAAAAAACCTAATGCTAGGATAATTTCAATGGATTCAAGTTTGCCGAAGCTGGATATTTTTTCTTCTATATAGCCTAGCCAATGAAGTTTTTTACCTTCATCAAAGATAAATGAGAAAAATACCATCAGTAGAAACATTCCACCGAAAGCTGCAATTTGTACGTGAGAAGCGTTTAAGTGGCTCGCATAAGTACTCGGGTCGTGTAAGGCCATGTCGCTGACCCCCAAAAAACCAATCCCAGTAGCAACCGCAACAATTAAAATAGGAAATAATAAACGCATGCCAAAGACGGCGATTAAAATCCCCCATGTTAAAAAATATTGTTGCCAACGCTCATCCATGCGTTTTAATATTGAGGCATTCACAACGGCGTTATCAAATGATAAACTCACCTCAAGTATGCCGAGAATAAGCGCAATAAAAGCGCCTGTTACTCCTCCCCAATACACGGCTATGGCTAAACAAACGGCTGTAACAATAAATGAAAGACGAAAATGCTGCATAAAGTTCCTTATTAACGAGTGTTTTTGATGTGCAACTATAAGACAATTTAACTAAAAATCAACTTAATGAATGATAATCATGCTTTTCTAAATGCCACGCAGCAATTGATTGACGCAGGGCGTTTTATTGACGGCAAAGGTTGGGTTCCAGCAACCAGCGGCAATTTCTCTGCTCGATTACCTGATGGTAATATTGCAATTACTGTTTCCGGCAAACATAAAGGGCAGCTAAAGGCGGATGATATTATGCTGATTGATGCGGCGGCTAATTCTTTGGACGGTAAAAAATCGTCAGCAGAAACGCTGTTACATACCTCATTATATAAGCATTTTCCAGATATACAGTCAATATTGCACCCACATTCGCTGAATGCCACGCTAATTTCTAAAATTTTTAAATCTGAAGTTGTCTTAGAAGATTATGAGTTATTAAAAGCATTTAGTGGCATTGCTACGCACGAAAGCAAGGTTGTGGTGCCGATTTTTGAGAATGATCAAAATATTTCACGTTTAGCTGCTATTGTTGAGGACTATCTGGATAATAATGTGGGGTGTTATGCCTATATTATTGCCGGTCATGGTTTATATGCGTGGGGAAATTCTGTTCAAGAAACATTGCGTTATCTTGAAGCGTTGGATTTTTTATTTGATTGTGAACTAAGGTTACATGGGGTCAAAAAGCAATGAGTGCATTAACTATTTATCCAGATAACTGCGCCGATAGTGGAGCGTTATATACCGATTTTACAGCCATTCAAAAACAGCTCGTTACTATTGGAGTAAATTTTGAGCAGTGGACTAGTGAGTGTTTATTGCCAGTCGATGCGGATCAGTCATCTGTCTTGGCGGCTTATGCAACTTCAATAGAAAGGCTTAAGCGCCAGTGCAATTTTCAATCGGTTGATGTTATGAAGTTAAATCCAGATCATCCAGAAAAAACAACCTTTAGACAGCGGTTTTTAGCTGAACATAGGCACGATGATTTTGAAGTGCGTTTTTTTGTTGAAGGTCGTGGACTTTTTTATTTACATGCTGAGGGTAAGGTCTACGCGGTACTTTGTGAGCAGGGTGATTTAATCAGTGTTCCAGCGAATACGGCACATTGGTTTGATATGGGTGAAAATCCAAAATTCACATGTATTCGATTATTTACTACGCCTGATGGTTGGGTCGCAAATTTTACCGGTAGTGATATCGCTAAAACTTTTCCAACCTTTGATCAATATGTCGCGGAGCTTTAATGATTAAAGCGATCATTACGGATATTGAGGGTACAACCTCGTCCTTATCATTTGTCAAAGAGGTTTTGTTTCCTTATGCGCGCGCTAACATCTCTGATTATGTCCGCGTTCATAGGGGTGAGCCACAATTAGACTTACTATTTAAAGCTATTTGTGACGAAGTAGGTGAAGAGCTGGGTATTGAGTCGATAATTGCACAGTTAATTCAGTGGATAGATGAAGATAAAAAGGTGACTTCGCTGAAGTCATTGCAAGGTTTGATCTGGGAAGCGGGTTATAAAAAAGGTGATTTTAAAGGTCATGTTTATTTAGATGCGGTAGAAAATCTTAAAGCCTGGAAAGCGAAGGGCTTGGATTTATACATTTATTCATCGGGTTCAGTTTATGCACAAAAACTTTTATTTGAACATACTGAATACGGCGATTTAACACCGTTATTTTCTGGTTATTTTGACACGAATATTGGGGGTAAAAAAGAGTCGTCATCCTATGAAAAAATAGCCGCTCAGTTAGCTATTCCCTCTAAGGAGTTATTGTTTTTATCGGATATTAAAGAAGAGTTAGTCGCGGCTAAAGTCGCTGGATTTCAAACAATATGGTTAACTAGGGATGATGTGTCTGATTTACAAGCTGAACCGCTTCAAGTCAGCAGTTTTGACTTTATTGATTTGAAAATCTAGGGGTTGGTTTTTTGAATATAAGGGTTGTGCGGAATTAGCATGACAGGCTTACTCAGTCTGCCCAAATAAAAGTATCTGGGCAGGCTGGTTTGGATTTTTAGCTGACTTTACCGGCTTGTGTGGCGGCAGGCACTTCAATTAATCTACCTGAAGTACATTCGTAGATATAACCATAAACAGGGATATCAGAAGGGACTAAAGGATGGTTTTTTATGCGAATAACATCTTCCAGAACACTGGATTCTTGGTCTTTAATGGTCAGCCAGTCAATATAATTAGCTTCTGCAGAACCACCGCCCTCGCAGCAATCATGCCAGCCATTTTCATCAATGGATGCTGTTTTTAAACTGGTTGCTAACAAGCCACGCATAATCTCATCGTTGAAAAGTTCCATTCCACAGTTGGTATGGTGAATAACAAACCATTCACGGGTACCTAATAACTTGTAGGATATAACGAGTGAACGGATAGCATCATCGCTGGCGCGACCCCCTGCGTTACGAATTACATGAGCATCACCTTCAGAAAGACCGGCATATTTTGCAGGATCTAAGCGCGCATCCATACAAGTTAATATGGCAAAATGCCTGGCTGGTGGAAGTGCTAACTCACCTTTGTCACCAAAATTATTTACATAATCTCTATTTGCAGATAAAACTTCATTAAGAATTTTGCTCATAAGTACCTCTTATTATTATTGGGCAATAAAAAACCGTTTGACTCTATTAATTAAATCATAGGGCCAAACGGCATATAACTATCTCCGAAACTAAGTTTACCTTATTAAATGGGAGTGTCAATTGGTGCTGTATCTTTATAGAATATAAACTTAAAGTTTATAATGGGTCGATATGGATAAATTAAATAACATGCGGGTGTTTTGTCGTATTGTCGAGTTAGGTACTTTTACAGCCGTCGCTCGTGAAATGAACCTCTCGGCGATGATGATTAGTAAGTACATGGCTCAACTGGAAGAATCCTTGGGTGTCGCCTTATTAAATAGAACCACTCGTCAAATTAGCTTAACCGAGGCAGGGGAGATTTATTTCTACCGAAGTAAGCAGTTAATGGATGATTTTTCCGAACTGGATGAATACACCTCTCAGTTAGGGCGTCATGTAAAAGGCACGCTAAAAATCAGTGCACCCATTGATTTTGGTGGATTATATATGGTGGCGGCCATTGATGCTTATCAACAGAAGTATCCGGAGGTTAAAGTGATGATGACGCTACACAATAGCCGGGTAAATCTAAGTAAAGGTAGTTTTGATTTATCTATTTTAGTGACAGATAGCTTAGAGTTAGGTGTGGTTGCAAGAAAAATAGCTGAGACCAAGTTGTGCACTTATGCCTCACCTGATTATTTGGCCTTACAGGGTAAGCCCAGCGATATTGAGCAATTAGTGACCCATCGGTGCTTACATTACATTGATACGCCTCATCAAGATTATTGGTTATTTAGCGTTAATAATGAAGAGATAAAAATTAAACCAAACTGGCATTTTTCTTCGAATAATGGTCGAGCACTCTGTCAAGCCGCAGTTTTAGGGATGGGTATAACTCAGGCCCCTGAAATATCGGCCATTAACTATGTCGCGCAAGGTAAATTGATAGAGATTTTGCAAGATTTCCAAATCCCAGCTTTATCTATTTACGCTACTTATCTGCAGCGACGATTCTTGCCTGCGAAACTAACGACGTTTGTTGATTTTATGGTTAAATACTTTACAGAATTGCAGGATAACCAACCGCTATGAACCGATCCTATTTTGTTCATAATGTTTTTTATTTAAACCTTTAGAATTTATGACTATGAATAGTGCTCAGACGATAACGCCAGCTAATAAAATAAGCGCACCCACAGCAAGAGCGGGGCGTAGGGAATTATTAGCATGGGCATTTTATGACTTTGCAAATTCCGGCTATACCACCGTGGTGCAAACCACTATTTTCAGCGCCTATTTCGTCGGTGTGGTTGCGGGGGTTACTCAAGGATTTACGCCGGGGTTATCGACCTTGCTTTGGTCCTTGTCTATCGGCATCGCCAATTTTATCGTGATGATTAGTGGGCCATTAATTGGCGCTATTGCCGATCATCGAGCCTGTAAGAAGGTTTTTTTGATGATATCTTCGGTGGGTTGCATAATCGCAACCGCCTTACTAGCATTGGTAGGACCTGGCGATATAGGTTTGGGAATGGTGCTAGTCACTCTGTCAGCAATCATGTTTGCGAGCGGTGAAAATCTGATAGCCGCATTTTTACCTGAGCTGGTTGCAGAAGAAAATATGGGGAGAATGTCAGGATATGGCTGGGGTCTTGGTTATTTTGGTGGTTTGTTAACATTAGCTATTTGTCTGGCTTATATTACTTGGGCCAAGCAACACGGATTATCAGAAACACATTTTGTACCCGTTACCTTATTAATCACTGCCAGTATTTTTATGTTAGCAGCAGTGCCTACTTTTATTTGGTTACGTGAACGGGCAATACCGGCTGTTTGGGATAAAAGCTTGTCGACTCTTAGTGTAAGTTTTACACGTTTAGTGCATACCTTTAAGGAAGCGAGTCGATTTCGTGATCTAGTTTGGTTTTTGATAACCTTAGGCGTCTATCAATCCGGTGTTAGTACAGTGGTTGTTCTAGCGGCCATTTATGCGCAGGAAGTAATGGGCTTTGATACGCAGTCATTAATTTTACTTATTATGGTTGTAAATGTAACTGCAGCAGTTGGCGCCTTAATTTGTGGGCATTTTCAAGATAGAGTTGGCTCAGTCCCTACTTTGGCGATTACTTTAGTGATCTGGATTGTCGCGGTTATTGTGGCAATCTATGCCACCAAGCCCATACACATGTGGATAGCTGGCAATATTATAGGCCTTGCCATGGGCGCAAGCCAAGCTGTTGGGCGTGCTTTAGTGAGTAAGTTCTCACCAACAGAGAGAGCGGGTGAGTTTTTAGGCTTATGGGGTTTTGTTAATAGACTTTCAGCCATTATTGGCCCTTTAAGCTATGGACTGATTAATTATTGGAGCAATGGAAATCATCGCTGGTCATTAATGTCGACGCTGTTGTTTTTTATCGTGGGTTTGATGTTACTGGCTAAAGTTAATGAGCCTAGGGGTAAAGCGGCGGCAGTTAGCGCTAGTTGAATATAGATGAGGCCATTTAAGGGCTTTCGTTATGCGGATAATTCCAGCTGTTTTTCGGGTTTAGGATTGGTATTCATAAGGTAAGTTTTGCTGGGTTTTTTTGCCCCAGGACAATCAATGCTGATACGTTGGACTTGTGCGCCAAGTTTTAATGCGGTTAACTGTCCGCCCCATAAACAACCAGTATCAATGGCATAACAATTTGGACCTTCATAGTAGCCTAACGTAGACCAGTGGCCGAAAATGATACGCATATCAGTACTTTTTCGTTTGGGTACTTCAAACCAAGGCAATAGAGTTTTCGGTTGAGAGCCTAAGGGGCCGCTATTAGCAAAATCCAGGCGGCCATTAATGTCGCAATAACGCATGCGTGTAAAACAATTAATAATAAAGCGTAACCTTGATATTCCTTTCAAGTTGGCTGACCAGATATTAGGCTTGTTACCATACATTTGTTTTAAAAAAACCTGATAATCGGGGCTTTTTAAGGTTTCTTCCGCCAAAAGAGCCATTTTTTGAGTCTTTTTAAAATCCCATTGGGGAGGTAAGCCGGCGTGAAGCAAGCAGAAATCATCGTCATGATGAAAGAAGGGGCGATGCCTTAGCCAATGTATGAGCTCTTCTCTATCGGGTGCTTCCAGTATTTTACTCAGTGAGTTTTTTTTATCGGCTATTTTTGGTAAGCACGAAGCAGCCAGCAGATGCATGTCGTGGTTGCCAAGGACAGTGACGGCTGAATGGCCTAGCGATTTAACAAAACGTAAGGTTTCAAGAGATTTGGGGCCGCGGTTAACCAAGTCACCTGCAAACCACAGTTGATCAGTGTTCTCATTAAAAGAAATGGCATCAAGGAGTCTTAATAAATCATCAAAGCAGCCTTGAATATCACCAATTGCGTAAATAGACATTTATTTAATGAAGTGTTCTAGGTATGGATAAAGTAAATTGTGGAATGGTCGCATTAAAATTATCACCTTCATCTGGATGCATTGTATAAATACCTTGCATAGTACCAACAGGCGTTTCAATGACGGCTCCGCTGGTATAACAAAACGTTTCTCCTGGTTTGATATAAGGTTGTTCGCCAATAACGCCATCGCCTCTGACTTCTTGAATTTTGCCATTGGAGTCGGTAATTAACCAATGACGGTTTATGAGTTGTGCAGGAATAGAACCTTCATTCCGGATGGTGATAGTATAGGCAAACACGTAACGATCTTTTTCGGGAGCCGATTGCTCTGAAATAAAATAGGGCTTGGCTTCAACTAATATTTTGTTTTTTTCAGTCATTATTAGATTATATAACAGTTATTTTTTGATTATTTCATCGTAACTTATGCTTAAACGCAAGTAACTATTTCATATCAATAAATAACCAGCAATAAAATCATTTTTTACAATCAGTTTAGGATAAGACATTGCACATTCACATCTTAGGTATTTGCGGAACATTTATGGGGGGTCTTGCTGTCATTGCAAGGCAATTAGGTTATGAAGTTAGCGGCTCAGATCAAAATGTTTATCCGCCCATGAGTACACAACTGCAAGAACAAGGCATAGAGTTGATGGAGGGTTATCGCGCAGAAAACCTTGATGGTAATCCAGATTTGGTGATTATTGGCAATGCCTTATCACGTGGTAATCCAGAAGTTGAGGAGGTTCTAAATAAAGGTTTAAATTATGTATCGGGGCCGCAATGGTTGGCTGAACATGTTTTACATGATAAATGGGTTTTGGGTGTTGCAGGAACGCATGGTAAAACAACAACAGCCAGTATGGTGAGTTGGATCCTTGAGCATCAGGGCTTTAATCCAGGGTTTTTAATAGGAGGTATTCCTTTAAATTTTGGCATTTCCGCTCGATTAGATGGCGGCGCGGAAAATAAGTCAGGTTTTTTTGTGATAGAAGCGGATGAATACGACTCGGCTTTTTTTGATAAGCGGTCAAAATTTGTACATTATCGTCCACGCACAGCCATACTAAATAATCTGGAGTTTGATCATGCCGATATTTTTCCGGATTTGGACGCTATAAAACGACAGTTCCATCATTTGGTGAGAACCATTCCCGGTGAAGGTTTAATTATTAGCCCTGAGTGCGATGCTAATATTAATGACGTATTAACAATGGGGTGTTGGACCCCCGTTGAAAATACGTCAATTAAGGGTAGTGCTCAATGGAACGTAAAATTGCTTAAAGCAGATGGCAGCCGCTTTTCTGTCTTGTTTGAAAATAATGAGCAAGGCATTGTCGATTGGCCATTAACCGGTGAGCATAATGTTTTTAACGCACTTTCTGCCATAGCTGCGGCAAATCATGTGGGTATTCTTCCCAAAGATGCGATAGCGGCTTTGGGTCAATTTATCAACGTAAAGCGGCGAATGGAAGTGATTGCTAAGATAAACGAAGTCACGTTATACGATGATTTTGCCCATCACCCAACAGCGATTGCAACAACCTTGGATGGTTTACGTAAACAAGTTGGCGATGAGCGTATTATTGCTATTGTGGAACCGCGATCAAACACTATGCGCTTAGGCGTGCATTCAGAAACCTTGGCAAAATCTTTAGCCATTGCTGATTTAGCCATCCTGTATCAGCCCCAAAATATGGATTGGGATTTAAGCAAACTGACTGACTATGCTGATAATATTGAAATTTATCAATCTATTGATGCCATTATTGCAAAACTAAAGGTTGAGGCCTCTGCTGGCGGACATTTTGTACTCATGAGTAATGGTAGTTTTGGTGGAATATATCAACGTTTACAAGATGAACTGTAGGCAGGCCCTGGCGATGCGCGACTCAATGTTATTTTGCTAGTCGTTTAAAAGAGCGCTAAAAAAGAAAGTACAAAAGTGAAATGACCTAATTAAAGTTCACTCAAAAAGTTATAAGCCAAAACATCGACCATCAATCCTTTAGGTCAACAAATTTTGATGTGAATTATCATTGATAAGCTTGTTGCCTAAGCGGTTTGAGTTGTTTTTACTTGAATGGGAGTGGGTCATTAGCACAATTGTTCTAGCCAAACTTAGTTTTAGTGTATTTATTACAGATGCTTTTGACTCTGAGATAAAGGCTGATTTTCTGGGTCCTGCTAGAAAAAAAGTTAATGAAAAGGATTGTAGTCACCCTAGACTTACATTTAGTGTCAATCATCCCATTCACTCCGTAAAGATTATAAAAAAGGGTTATTTAATAAAGCCTAGTAGACGTCAATTATTATCTAATGAATAACGCAAGGGTTAATGTTTGCTTGAGTTGGCGTGGAGGTTGTCGTCCGTTCAAAACACCAGAAATCGTCGAGATGTTGAGGTTAATTGCTCATGATATTTTTCTCAAGCAATACCATAGTGTATCATGTGGGCATACCAAAAATGTTCACAAAAAATTACTTAGTGCGTTGCTGACGTTATATAAATCAATAATTTATGAAGATACTCAACATACATTTCCAAAATATTAACTCCTTAGAAGGTGAGAGTCAGGTTGATTTTGAGCGGCCACCTTTTTCAGATACGGGCGTTTTTGCCATTACAGGGCCTAACGGCTCAGGCAAGTCGAGTATTTTAGATGTTATTACGCTGGGTTTATATGGTGAAACCTTTCGTTTTGATAGGCCCGCGGCTTATGTAATGACTAAGCATACGGCAGAGTGTTTTGCGGCGATTGAATTTTCATTGGCGGGTGATAAATATAAATCAGCGTGGTATGTGCAGCGCGCAGAAGGCGATCCTGAACGAGAATTATTGCCACCAGAAATGCAATTAGTGCGCTTGACAGATGGTGTGGTATTAGCCAATACGCCTCATGAAGTGCGTGCACGAATAACTGAAATTACCGGCATGAACTTTCGCAATTTTACGCGTTCAGTCATGCTTGCGCAGGGAGATTTTGCCGCTTTTTTGAATGCGCTCGATAGTGAGCGTATGGATATACTAGAAAAAATAATCAGTACCGATATCTATACGGATTATAAAAAAGAGGTTATTGATAAGGCTGAAAAGGCGCAACAGGAATTGGATCTTTTAAGGCAGAAATTGGCCGCTATCCACGTCATGGATACTCAAGAACAAGAGGCAAGTGATGATGATTTACAAGATTTTAAAGAGCAGTTAACCGCCTTACAAGAGCAACAAAATACGTTAAAAGAACAACAAGTTTCTGCGCAAGCACACGCTGAAATTGAAAAACAGATTACTGAACAGGAAAGGAATCTTGAAAACATTCAGGCCCAGATAAAAGAACTAGACGATTTATTGGATAAAATTGTCAATGCTCAAGAGGCGTTAATTTTTAAGGATGATATTGACGCGCTTAAAGATAAAAATCACCTGATACGACAAGGAAAATCAACGCTCGATGATTATCAGAGTGAATTAAAACAACTAAAAAATAGGTTGGGTGATGATAAAGAGCCACCTGAAGGTTTGGCGCAGTTATCATTAACTAAACAGCAAGAAAAATTAACCAACATAAATTCTCAGCTTATTGAATTAGAATTAAAAAGAGACTCGGCGTCTGAGCAATGGCAGTCTTTAGATGCACAATTAAGTGAAAAAGACGAGGCGTTTACAAGCTTATCAACTTGGATGGAATCACACGAGAGCGAGGCCTCGTTATTAACTGATTTTCCTGAGATTGGTAAATTAAAAAAACTGCGCACTGAATTTATTGCCTTAAGCGGACAGCAAAAAACAGTTTCTAAGCAATCGAAAAAAACGATTGCGACCTTAAAAAACAATACACTCGCCATTAACCAGGCCAATAATCAACAGCTTGAGTTAACCGCCAAGTTAAAGGTGGATGAGCAAGCGCTTTTAGACATGGTGCCGGGCAATACGCTTGCCGATATGGAGTCAATAAGGCTTGAGCAACAAGAGCGCGTTAAAGACTTCCAGAGCCTCTATAGGTTGGCTCAACAGCATAAAAAATTAACAACGGGTTCTGGGATTTTTTCGCTCTTTAGACGTAAAGAACAGCCAGATCATGACGCTGAGCTATTAAATCTTGATCTTGAAAAAATCAAGATGGAAATAAAACGAGAAGAAAATATTAAGCGCACTCTTGAGGTAGCGATACTTAATGAGTCTTTATTAAAGAAAATGGCTCCGGATAGAGTTCATCTTGTCGATGGTAAGCCTTGTACTTTATGTGGTGCATTGCAACATCCCTACGCTAAATTTCCACCGACAGTCAGCAACTCTAAGCAGGCGCTGATTGACCAAAAAGCAAAGATAAGGGGCTTATTAGAAAAGACTTCTAATATAAACCTTAAAATCAATCAGACACAAAAGCAATCTAAAGGTAATCAGGCTAAACAAGCGCAGCTACTTCAAATTAGAAGCGAATGGTTAACGTTGTGCAATCGATTGAATATCGTTAGTCACGCGCTTGATATTAATAACCTAGGCTTGATGAATGAATTAATAAAGAAGGAAGACATCGAACTTGCTGACATTGTTATCGTAATTAAGAAATATCGAGGTAAACAGGCTGAGATAGAAAAAACCAAAGCCCTCCTTGCCAAAGGATTAACCACGATTGATCAATTACAACTCAGTGTAAATCGCTTAGGCTCTGATAATCAGGGGCTGTCCCAAGAACAAATCGATAGAGAGGTGGCTTTAGTGCTTTGTCAGGCACAAGAAAAAGAGTTAGCCGACGTCGTCAGTGCTCAGTTAACGCTATTGGGCGAGAAAATGCCCACAAAAGGTCAGGAAGATGCGTTATTTGATCGACTCAATTTGCGTAGACAGGATTATCATGGCTATGCTTTTCGTCATAAAGCCTTAGCTGAAGAAGTCGCTTTTTTAGAGGCTAAAAAAACCGATTGTCTGACTGAAATAAACCGTTGCAATGAGCAATTAGCGCATTATGGTAGCCAATTGCAAAGGGAAGATGCCATAGGCTTGCATTTGGGCCTTATTGAAAAGCAAAAACTAATCACAGAAAAAGAACAAACGTTGGCGTATTTAGAAACAGAGGTTGTGAGTTTGCAATCAACGTTACAACAAAAAATGACGGCAACTCGCTACACGAGCCTAGAAGAAATAAGCAAAATTCTAGAGTTAATGGACCGTCAATCCGAAATTGAACGTGAAAAAGCAGAACGTGAACAAGAGAGTGATGCCAAAACGATTGAATTAGAAGCGAGCTATGAAGAGCGGGCTAACGATGCAATTTCTGTAGAACTGCTGACGTTAAATCCTGCAGAAATAGAAGCGCAGCTCATCAGTATTGTTGAGAAAATAACCATAACCAGCATGGAAGTCCAGCATCTAGAAAGACGCTTAAACGAACAACAGCAGTTGCAGCAGACCTATGATGAGGTTTTGTTAAAATTACAACAGCAAGAATCAGCCGCGCAGTCTTATTTTGCTGACGCAGCACTGTTGGCAGAAGAAAGTGGTATGGTTTTTCGTCGCAGGGTTCAAGGGCGAATGGCTGACCAGTTGTTATCTCAAACTAATGAAATACTTGAAAAAATCAGTGGTCGTTATTATTTGCGACAAGTCTATAGTGAGCAAGGACTGGCTCTGGAAGTTGAAGATACGTTTCAAGCCAATGCTCGTCGATTGCCTAAGACATTGTCCGGAGGAGAGAGTTTTATAGTTAGCCTAGCATTAGCGCTAGGGCTTTCTGAGCTAGCCAATAATGGGCGGTCTGTGGATTCCTTATTTCTCGATGAAGGCTTTGGTAATTTGGATGCAGACTCCCTTTACACTGTGATTAGTACGCTTGAAAACTTACAAACCTATGGAAAAACCGTTGGCGTTATTTCTCATGTCGAAGCGGTACAAAAACGCTTTAAAGCGCAATTACAAGTCGTTAAAAAACCCAATGGTATGGGGGCGTTAAAAAAAGCATCTTGATTAAATGATCAATAATAACGTTAGCAGTGTAATTATCTTTTAACATGAGCGACCTCATTAGGTGCAGTCTGCTTTTATTCAGACTGCACTTTTATCAAAGGGTTATTGCTTTAGGCTTCTAATTGATTAAATAAGGCCTTCTGCTTTCATGGCTTGTTGCACGGCGGGGCGTTCGGCAATTTTATCGGCATATCTTGCTAAGGCGGGCCAACGAGAAATATCAATATTGACATGTTGCCCCCAGCTTAGGGTTACGAATAAATAAATGTCAGCCACACTGATATGATCACCGAGTAAATAAGGTCGTGAAGCAAGTTGTTCGGCGGTAGCATTAAGACGTTTTATAAGTAGCTCAATGGCCCATTCTTTGGCGGCTTGAGGGGCTTCAGAATTAAACAGGGGAATAAAGTTTTTATGGATTTCTGCGGAAATAAAGTTTAGCCACTGTTGCGTTTGATACCGTTCAAAAGTACCTGCGGCAGGAATTAATTTTTTAGCAGGTGCTTGATCAGCTAGGAACTGCACAATAGCCGGTCCTTCAGTCAGCCGATTGCCGTCGTCAAGTATCAGTAGCGGTACATAGCCGTTAGGGTTTAGTTGCTGATAATCATCGTTGGTTTCGGTGCGCTTGTGTTTTAAATCAACTTTGATCAGTTCAAGGGGAAGTTCGGCTTCGCAGGCTACGATGTGCGGAGATAAAGAGCAAGCGCCGGGGCTGTAATAAAGTTTCATGAGAGCGTCCTTTTAGAGAGTGGTTAATTAATTTTTGGTGGCTTCTATTTGTATGGTAATGGTCATTTCATCGGCTATTTTGGGGACGTATTTGTCTATGCCAAAATCAGAGCGTTTAAGTGTGGTGGTTACATTAGCACCGCAGGTATTTTTTAAGGTAATTAGATTCATTCCACAATAAAAATGGTCGACGGTTAAATGAACCGGTTTAGCGATGCCATGCAGGGTTAATAAGCCATCAGCGGCAATCAGTTGGTCTTTGTTAAAGCTGAGTCTGTTGGATAAAAAAGTGATTTTAGGGTAACGTTTGGCATCGAGAAAATCAGTGCCACGCAAATGTTTTTCTAGTTCAGCATAGCCCGTATCAATTGACGCAGTTTCGATAGTGATGTCAATATTTCCAGCTGACAATTCAGGATCTAGGCTTATTTTTCCACTGGTTTGATTAAAGCGGCCTCGTTGCATTGAAAAACCGAGATGATTGATTTCAAAACTAGGGAAGGTGTGCTTAGAATCAACGGTATAAGAGGTGGCTGCTGTGGCAGAAAAGCTTAAGAGAGTGCCAATTATTAAGGTAAAAATAGTCAATTTCATAAGGGTTCCTCAGTGGGTTAGGTGTATTTATTGTTCGGGAGAGTCTTCTGTATTTCTGCTCGCTTGAGCAACAATGGCTAGCCACGGTTGTTCATGAAGAGGTTTGCCAAAAGGGCGGTAATAATGATCGACCATAGTGAAGCCTGCCGCCTCTAAAAAACGTTTACTGACGTCCAGTTGCATGTAATGACCATAACGTTGGCCAGACCAGCCTTCATCATTACCGCGAGGGATGGATAAGAACAAAATGCCATCGGGTTTTAATGCCGATTTTAACTCATTAAGTACGCGAGGCAGTTCTTGACTGGGAACATGAAATAAAGAGGCATTGGCAAAAATACCATCGAAGATAAAGTCAGACAATTTAAGGCTAAGAAACTTCTGATGAAGAATTGTGCAGTCGGTGTAGGCACGGGCCATTTTGCAAAAGACTTCACTACCATCTAGCCCGACCGGTCTGTGGCCTAATGATTTAAAATAACTAACATCTCTGCCAGGGCCACAACCAAGATCTAAGATATCCAGTGGTTTATTTTTCGGTAGGGGCGCCAAAAAAGCTGCATAATTTTGGGCGACGTCGTGGTCTTTTGTGCCCAGCCAAAAGGCATCAGCATTTTGATCGTAATGGCTTAGTGTGACCGTTTCAATGTCCGTTAATGCTTTATTTATAGGCTTCATAGAGGTTTATTGAGGCTATTTAAGTCAGAGATATCTTGATAAATGACGGCTGGGTTGGTGTTTAAAAAGACTAAGGTATCCAGTTTATTTAATCGAATGGTATTTAAAGTCACTTCTTCATAGAGCCAATAATATCGGTCTGCCTCAAAGATACTATAGCGCCAGTTATAGCGACATTGTAGCCATTGATTGGCAAAGCTCCCTATTTCATGGGGTAATCCAGTTGATTTTTCACCTAAATAAGTCAGGCGGTTGCTGGTTAAACAAATTTGAAAGCGATCAAATAACAGCGTGTCATGAGTGGGGTTTGAATATTTTAGGCGGTTGCCCTGAAGGTCATCGCCGCGTTGATCTATCACGCATTGCTGATTGAAGGCGTAGTAAGCGGGTGGAAAAATCAGTGGATAGCGATCTGGAATAGCGGCACGTAACTGAGTATGGGTTTCAGTTCGTTGGCTTTTATCCCATTGTTTGATGATAATTTGTAAAATTAACAGGCTCATTTTTCGATAAGATAACGCTAGATGGGTTGTAAGGTATCGTCGATTAAGTTAAGGGTAAAGGCGCGGCCAAAACCAATAATATAACGGCCATCTTGAGGCTCAAAGGCAAATAAGTGAAAGTCTGATAATGATCGTAACAGGCCAACCACATCACCAAATTTATCTTGTAAGGCATTTAGATGCTCAGTGTAAGCGGCTTGATCTGAGGGTATTTCAGTCGAACTGCAATTTAATATCGCGCGTTCCCGCGCAAAAAGATTTTGACTTTCCGTTTCGGGGCGGATAAAAAGTAGCGATGCCAGTGGGTTAGTTAACAAATTGTGTGTGTGACGGGCCATGTCACTCACAAAGATATAAAAAATGCCTGAAGAACTACGAATAAAGGGTGCGTAGCTGATATCGGGAACTCCAGAAGTTGAAGATGTTGAGAGCATCAGCGTTTGTTGTGAGCTAATGAGTTCATGATAACGCTTAGTGAGCGCTTCAAGTTCTTGCTGGCTGGGTTCGCTCATCGTGCTTTTGGTGGTGTGTAGTCACGGAAATTAATATCTGGAAAAATATTATCCATCATTTCCAGCGCGGTTAAATAACGCTCGTTGATATTATTTTTACGGATGCAGTCGTGTAAATAATTAAACCTTGAAAGGTGGTCAGTGATGCGTTTGTTGGCATAGTCTGTTGTGGTACCTGATTTCATGATGAACGGCCAATCAGAGGCTTGTGCTAATAAAATAGATCGCGCGGCCTGATTTAAAGCTCTAGTTTGTAAGGGCGTGACGGCTAAGCCTTGTAAGTCAGCGGCTAACTGTTCCATTTCTGTTTCGGCTTGATGTAAAAATGGGTATATCCATTCATTGCTTTCATTAAGCCAATAACTTGAATATCCTTGATCACCCCAGGTTGATGCGGAGGGTGTTGCGATTTGATGCGTTGTTTGTTGCTTTAAATAATCACTGCAACTGATAGTTTTAAGGGTGCTGGTTTTCTCGCTAGCTAGTCTGAGTACTTGTTCTAGCCAATGTGGCCCTTCAAACCACCAATGTCCAAAGAGTTCTGCGTCGTAAGGCGCCACAATGATGGGCAGTCTGTCCATCGTGGCGTTAAGTGCCGCTAATTGCAATTGTTTTTTAGCAATAAAATCTTGGGCATGTTGGCGAGCTTTTGCCAGGGCTTTTTGCGGATTATAGATTTCTTTGGGTAGGTCTTTGCCCGTTACCCGATAGTATTTAATACCGGTATTGATGCGAATTTCGCCATCAAGTATATAGGGCGCAATATAGTTAAGGTCAAGATCAAAGCCGATGTCTTTGTAATATTCACGGTAATCATAATCGCCTGGATAACCTTCTTGAGAGCTCCAAACTTGTTTAGATGATTCGGGGTCTCGACCAAAGGCGGTAACGCCATTGCCACAATCCAAGGGCGCATAAACCCCATTTTTAGGTGGTTGGGAGGCGGCCATTATGCCGTGATTGTCGACAAAAAAGTAATTGATACCTTGCTCGGCTAATAAAGTTTCTACGCCTGGATAGTAAGCACATTCTGGCAGCCAAAAGCCTGTAGGTGAAAAGCCTAGATTAGTTTCAAATGTTTTAAGGCCATTGTTTATCTGATTACGTACTGCGGTTTCACTGAGGTTGAGTAAAGGTAGAAAGCCGTGGGTTGCTGCACAGGTTATTAGCTCAAGTGTGCCTGCTGCATGATGCTTCTTAAAGGCGCTGAGTAAATCACCCTTATATTGCTGTTGATAAGTGTCGAGGGCGTTTTGAAAAAAAGCTAGATAATAGTGAGCCAGTTTTTGATAGTTAGTTTTTTTTGTTCGGAGTACTTCTTTTTGGGCGAGTTCTAATAACTTATGCAGATAGTTTAAATAACGAGCCTGCAATAATTCATCCCTCAGCATGGAAATGAGTGGTGGGGATAGTGATAATGTCAGGCGATAATCAATGCTGTCTTTTTGTAGTCGGTCGAGTGCGTTGATTAAAGGAATATAGCATTCTGTGATTGCTTCGAACAGCCAGATTTCTTCAAAAAAACTTTCATGTTCAGGGTGGTGAACATACGGGAGATGAGCATGAAGTATGAGACTAAGAAATCCTTTTTTCATCGGCTTACTGATTTTTTGTTTGGCCGGAGGCGCTCTTTTTCCAAAGAAGAGGTTCGTCTGAAAGCGCATTTAGTTTTTCTGGTTCAGTCATCTCATAATCTTTACTAGGCTCTGGTGTTATGGCTTCAATGGGAACATGCGCGGTGTTTGAGACGGCAAAGACTGTAAATTGGTTGTCTTGATCACGATGCCCAATAGCCGCGGAATATTTATTTTCCTGGGTATGATGGGATAAAAAAACATGTTGTTGAGAATGAAGGTTGTCAATCGACAGGTCAAACCAAGGCTTCGTTTCGGTCGAAGTCATGTCGAAATTGGCGTTGGAATAAAATCGTAAGGTCAGCTGATCTTTAGTGTCATTGGTTTTTAGTGTATTTGGCAGGCTATTACTTAGGTTCCAGTATGCGTGGATATGATGAGGGTCAATAGGTAATAATACCAATTCTTGCTTATTTTGGGCGGCGTTAGGCGCAAAATCGATGTTAATATCTTCACTGATATCAAGCATTTCTTGAGCTGAAAGGCTTTCTGAGTAGGCTGTCGAGGGGGTTTTTACCGATAGAATAGGCGTAAATGCTTGATTGATTTCTAGACTGATATCAAGTATTTCTTGTCGGGAAAGCTTGATTTTAGGATTATGCTTTGAATATGAAAATTCCATCATCGGCCTTAAGTCGTTGTTTATAGGTGTCGATCAGCTATGCGTCATTTTAATGAATGGAATGTTTAGTAGGACCTTTGTGACTATTTCATGCTAAGTATACGTGTAAAATCTGGTGCTATCACCCAATTTATCACAAAAAAATTGAAACTATTCTGATTGTTTTTACTGGAATTTAAAGAAATCAGGCTCGATTGATGCGGCTAATTAAGTTATTGTATTTCGTTAGTGGCATGCTGGATAAAATCATCCTTATCAATTAGTTAAAATTAAGCTTATGAATGACGCATTAAAATGTATAGAAATAAGATCTTTTCTTGAAGAAGATATAGGTTCAGGGGATATAACAGCGGCTATTATTCCTGAAAATGCTCAGGCACAAGCTGAGGTGCTGACGAGAGAAGATATGACGGTTTGCGGTCAGGCTTGGTTTGATGCTGTCTTAAAATATCTAGATGCGAAGGTAAAGATAAACTGGATGGTGGCGGAAGGCGCGGCTGTTAAAAAAAACACGCTGTTATGTAAGGTTAGTGGCTCAGCTAGAGCGCTGCTGACCGGTGAACGAACGGCGTTAAATTTATTACAGTTATTGTCAGCAACAGCGACGGTTTCTAGACTATACGCAGATGCGGTTGCCGGTACCGGATGCAAGGTTCTGGATACTCGTAAAACCATTCCGGGATTAAGAGAGGCGCAAAAATACGCGGTTGCCTGTGGAGGTTGTTATAACCATCGCATTGGTTTGTATGATGGTGTTTTAATCAAAGAAAATCATATTATGGCGGCAGGCTCAATCACTAAGGCTATTAAGGCGGCCAGAGAACTTACTAGTGTAACAGTGGAGGTGGAGGTTGAATCTATGACTGAGCTGACTGAAGCGCTTGCGGCAAAGCCAGATCGTATTATGCTGGATAACTTTAGTGTGGAAGCTTTGCGAGCTGCGGTTGCTTTAAATGCAGGTGTTATTGAACTTGAGGCTTCTGGCAATATTGAGCTTAATAATATTCGAGATATTGCTGAAACAGGCGTTGATTATATTTCAATCGGAGCGTTAACAAAGCATGTTAAGGCAGTCGACTTATCCATGCGGATCAAATTAGTGAGTTAGTTAAATTCCATTTTGCAAAATAATGCAGATCCCACTAAAAACTAAAATAGCGGTCAGGTATGTCTAAAAATATTGAAGCAGCCTTTAAACAGCTTAGTCATGGCGTTTATGTGATGGGTGTTACTGACGGTATTTATCAAAATGCTTTTACTGCCGCCTGGGTGATGCAAGCTTCTTTTAGTCCGCTTTTACTAGCGATTAGTATTAATCCTGAGCATTATTCTTATCAATTATTGAAAGTTGGCGGCGTTTGTTCAGTTAATGTATTGGGGGATGATCAATCAGCCGTTGCTGATCATTTTGGTCGCGCAGGCAAGGATAAAATGACTGGATTTCAATGGCATGTTGATAAGACGGGTGCGCCCATCTTATCAACGTGTCTGGCTTACTTTGATTGTGAGGTTAGTCATTACAGTGATGCGGGCGATCATAAAATTGCCATCTGTAAGGTTATCTCAGCAGCTAGACTTAATCAGGGCCATCCTTTGTTATATAGCCAGACTGGCGATATGGATGGTAGTAGTGAGTTATATAAGTAAGCGATAAGTGTCAGTCAGCATATTCAAAAACGGTAATGATTTGCTTTATACCAGGCTGAAGTTTGGTTACGTTGATAACAACGGTGCCTTCATTCCGGCGAACTAAGCCCATCAGATAAACAATTCCATCTTCGGTAATAACTTTTACCATGGCAGGATCAAAATCGGGTAGCGTTCTGATTTGATTGAGTGCCGTTTTTACGTTGTCGGTAATCAGTTGGTCATTGGCTCGTGAATTTAGATCGCTTGGATTAGCGATAGTTAAATTGTCATGGATCAGTTTTACATTAGGGATCACTTGTACGGTAGAAATAATTTTTTGCCTAAGTTCTTCATTAGGCGCTTCCCCTGTAATAAGGGTTGCTCCGTTATAGGTTGTTATAGTGACGTGACAGTGGTTGAGTACGTCATTCTCTGAATTAAGTTCTGAGTAAGCTTCAGCTTCAATGGTTTTATCCATTACGATGATTTCGCGATTACGACGTTCTTGTAATAAAGTTTGCTCAGTGATGTCTTCGGGATTAATGGCTGTCGTTGAACAGGCTGTTAGCGAGAGGACGTTAATAATAATTAATAAAGATAATTTTTTCATGGCTAGGTTAGTTGTCTGCAAAGGCTTGTTATCCGCCAAATAATTGATGATCAATTAAATCACATAAGCAATGAGTGATTAATGTGTGGATTTCTTGAATGCGGATGCTAGATTCTGATGGAACGCGAATCTCTATATCAGTTTCATGGAGTAAGGGCGCGATCAGGCCACCATTATGGCCAGTTAAGGCTATAACGGATATTTCCTTGTCATGCGCAGTGGTAATCGCTTTGGCGATATTGCTGGAGTTTTTTCCATCGCTGAATACCACCAACATGTCGCCGCTTTGTCCTAATGCTCTTAATTGTTTTGAGAAGATGTCGTCAAAGTGAAAATCATTAGCTATTGCGGTAATGGTTGCGGTGTCAGTCGTTAATGCGATGACCGGTAATGATGGGCGGTCCCGTTCAAATTGATTGAGCATCGCTGATGATAATAACTGGGCACTCGTAGCTGAGCGACCGTTGCCACAGGTTAGTATTTTCTTGTCATTTAATAACGTTGAAACCAATCGTTGTGATGCATATTCTATCAACTCACAGAGAGAGGTCATGGCATCCTGTTGGGTTTGGATGCTGTCGGAGAAATGATTAATGATTCTGTCTTGTAAGCTCATGAGATGATAGGGTTTAAAAAGCGTTTTTTATCCACTCTAAATTACCATTGCCAGAAATGGCAACAACATCAAAGCGGATAGGACTGTCTACTTTTTGGAGTGATAAATAGGTATGCGTTGCCGCTATTATACGTGATTGTTTTGTTTGGGTGATACTCTCTGTTGCGCTCCCGTATTGGTCGGTTTTCCGGTAACGAACTTCGACGATAACAAGGGTTTGATTGTCGGACATGATTAAATCTAACTCACCTAGTTTGCAACGATAGTTTCGGCAAATTGGTTTAAGTCCTTTGCTGATTAGAAATTTATGTGCTTGTTCTTCAGCGTTTTCACCCCGAATCAAATGTGCGGCTTTAGCTTTAAGTTTGGTAAAAAGCACAGACAATCCCCTGTTTGTATTTTTGCTGTCAATAGTAAAAAGCCAACATACTGATATAATTTGAATTTGTTCTGGTAAATATGACGCTGGCCATTGCTAGACATGGTTAAATGACATATTTTTATAATTAAAGGTTATATAAATGACATTGTTGAATGTTAACGGTTATGGCAAATTATACGTTGTTGCTACACCAATAGGTAATTTAGCCGATATTAGTTTCAGGGCTATTGAGGTATTAAAAAAAGTTGATTTGATTGCCGCTGAAGACACTCGACATGTGCAGATGTTGCTACAGCATTATGGCATTACTAATAAATTGGTTTCACTGCATCAACATAATGAGGATAAAGCGTCGTCTGTATTATTGGAAAAGTTGCGTGAGGGTATATCAATTGCGCTGGTTTCAGATGCAGGCACGCCGTTGCTAAGTGATCCGGGCATGCCGTTGGTTAAAATGGTTAAGGATGCTGGTTTGGATGTTGTGCCCATTCCAGGTGCTTGTGCGTTAATTGCCGCTTTATCTGCCGCTGGGTTGCCTGTTACACAGTTTTCCTTTGAAGGATTTTTGCCAAGAACGTCATCAGCGCGTAAGACTTTTTTTAAGGAAAGAGCATCGTCCCCCAGAACATGGGTGTTTTATGAGTCCTGTCATCGTATTTTGGCTTCGTTACAAGATATGGCGGAAATATTATCCCCGGATCGTCAGATTGTCATCGCCAGAGAATTAACTAAGCTCCATGAAACCATCGTAAAAACCAGCTTAGGTGAGGCGCTTGTTTTAGTAGAGCAAAATAGCAATATGAGGAAAGGTGAGTTTGTTGTCATTGTTGATGGTGCTACTGTGGATAAAAAAGAGCAATTAATGACCCCTGATCAAGAAAAGATACTCCGAGTATTGTTGGGGGAATGTTCTATCAAAACGGCTGTTGCAATGGCAGTAGAAATTACCGGTCTTAGAAAGAAGTTGTTGTATCAGGCCGCATTAATAATGGATGAAGAAAAAACGGCTTAAGCTTGGAATAAAAGGTGTTTTAAAAAACCAGATCATTGACTTGATTGGCTTTGCTGACACCAATGCATTATACTGGTGGGTGAAAGAGTTGGCTGGACAGTCGCTGTTTTATCGTAAAGATAAGATGGAGGAAAGTCCGGGCTCCATTGGGCAGGGTGCCAGGTAACGCCTGGGAGGCGTGAGCCTACGGAAAGTGCCGCAGAAAATAAACCGCCTATCACTATGATAGGTAAGGGTGAAAAGGTGCGGTAAGAGCGCACCGCGCAACTGGTAACAGGAGTGGCATGGTAAACCCCACCCGGAGCAAGATCAAATAGAGGGACAGACGCGTGGCCCGCGCGGTTCCTGGGTAGATTGCTTGAGCTGCAGGGTGACTTGCAGCCTAGATGAATGACTGTTCTCGACAGAACCCGGCTTACAGGCTAACTCTTTCTTTATTAATTTATGGCTTATTTATTAGTCAGTTATAGCTTTCAATTCACTCGGTGTTTTTAAAAACATTTGAGACATCATTTGAAATTTACCAGAATAAGAAGTGCGGTAATTTTCTCTCCCCCTGCTCCATTCCACAATAAAAAAAATAAGGTATTTTTTGTACCTAAACCTAAGGTTTGTCCTTAACAATATCGATTAACCACCTGATAAAGAATAGAATTTATTTTGCCACATTTTTTGTTGTTTTCATGCTCTCTAAAAGTGATGTAAGTCATTGTCAAAAAAGAAAGAGTTTAAATGAATTCGTCCTTGACTAAGAGCTGTTTGGAATTTATAGTGCAGTTAAGTGGTAAGAAAGTGGTGTAAAGTGGGTTTTTTTGATTTTATCTGGAGTTAAGTCTTGTTTCGAGGAATAAGTTCAATCAATTTAGACGATAAAGGCCGTCTTGCTATTCCAACCCGCTATCGGGAAGAGTTGCAGGATTGTTGTGAGCGTCAAATGGTTGTAACAGTTGCCGTCAATGAGCGTTGCATCGGAGAAAATGGTTGTTTATGGCTTTATCCCTTACCTGAATGGGAAAACCTTGAACAAACAATTAGTAAGTTGCCCACTTTAAATAAAATGGCTGGCAAGTTAAGGCGTTTCCTAATAGGGAATGCGTCTGAATGTGAAATGGATGCGCAGGGCCGGTTGTTATTGCCAGAAAAACTAAGAAAATTTGCCAATATGGATAAAAAGGTTGTCTTAGTTGGTCAGCTTAATAAATTTGAAATTTGGAATGAAGATGCTTGGACAGCTAAAGAGAAAGAGTGGCTGGATGGCGATGATAATGAAGGTTTGGAAGAGTTAGGGACTTTATCTTTTTAATACGGGAGCTTTGTTAATGGAACATTTACCCGTTATGTATGCAGAAGCGCTGCAACAGCTGGCGATTAAAGAAGAAGGTATTTATATAGATTGTACCTTTGGTCGTGGTGGACATAGCCAAGGCATTCTGAGTGTGTTGGGTCAGCACGGGCAATTGATCGCTTTAGATCGTGATGTTGAAGCGTTTGATTCGGAGCGTGCACAAGCCATGTTGTTAGATCAGCGCTTTGAGTTAAAACATAGTTGTTTTTCACAGATAGAAACTATTGTTAAGAATGCAGATTTAGTCGGGAAAATTGATGGGATTTTGATGGATTTAGGTGTCTCATCTCCTCAACTCGATAAGCCTGAAAGAGGCTTTAGTTTTTTACGTGATGGTCCCCTAGATATGCGAATGGATGTTACTGCTGGAGTTTCTGCTGAGCAATGGTTGGCTAGTGTTGATGAGAAAGAGTTAGTTAAAGTTTTATTCGAATACGGTGAAGAAAGATTTGCAAGGCGGATAGCGGGCGCCATAGTAGGCAAAAGGGAAGAGACACCCATTACTACAACGAGGCAATTAGCAAAGCTGATTGAAGATGTAATCCCTATGACTGAAAAGAATAAGCATCCAGCAACACGAACATTTCAGGCAGTTCGAATTGAAATTAATAGAGAGCTAGATGAATTAAAAGCAGTGCTGCAGCAGTCCGCTCAAATATTGAAGCCAGGCGGGCGCTTAGTAGCTATTTCTTTTCATTCATTAGAAGACAGAATCGTAAAGCGCTTTATTAGGGATGAATCGGGCGCTAAGTATAACCCGGGTAAGTTGCCTATAAGGGAAGTCGATATTGACAAAGGTATTTTAAAGAAAGTGAGCAAAGCCTTAAAAGCTGATGCACAGGAAATTAGAGAAAATCCAAGAGCTAGAAGTGCGGTGATGAGAGTCGCCGAGAGAGTCTAAGTGATTATAAATCGGTTGTTGGGTATTGCGAGTGCAGTTCTTTTATTGTCAGCTTTGGCGGTAATTTATAGTAAGTATTACTCGCGCTTGATGTTCATTGAGATACAAAAGCAAGAAAGAGCGTTAGATCAATATGAAGTTGAGTGGGGACAGATGGAATTGGAACTAACTATGTTAGCAGAGCAAAATCGGTTGGAGATAGTGGCGCAAAAGGAATTAAAACTAATGATGCCATTAAGAGAAAAAATTATATATATAAAACCGTAAATGCTAGATTTTCGAGTTAGAAGCAAGAAAAAGCAATCAACGGACGATTTTTCTGGAAGAAGGAAAGCGCTGCTTCGTTTTATGATGCTGTGCATGTTGATTTTAGTGGGTCGAGCCATTGACTTGCAAGTCCTTAGCAAAAAATTCCTTAAGGATCAGGGTGATATGAGGCAGGTGGATGATGTCTCTGTTTCAGCTTATAGAGGTATGATTCTTGATAGGAATGGTGATCCTCTGGCCATTAGTACACCCGTAGAGTCTATTTGGATAAATCCACGGGAGCTTAGGCATGCTAAAGAAGATCAGATTAGGATGGTTGAGAAGCTTTTGAATTTGCCTGTTGGCAAAGTAACAGAACTAATAAAGGAAGATTTACATAGGCAGTTTCTTTATATAGCCAGACGGGTTAATCCGCAGTTGGGTGATAAAGTGAAAGAGTTAAAACTTACGGGTGTTTATTTCGAGCGTGAGTTTAAGCGTTTTTACCCTACAGGCGGTGTTTCTGCTCATATTGTTGGCTTTACTAATGTTGATGATATTGGGCAGGAAGGAATGGAGTCCGGCTATGAAAAACTCTTAAGAGGAACCTCGGGTAGTAAAAGAGTTGTTCGAGATGGACAGCGGAGAATTATTGATGATATTGAAAATATAAAAGAACCGGTTTCAGGGAAGAATCTTGAGTTAAGTATTGATCAGCGTATTCAATATCTAGCGTATCGAGAACTGCAGTTAGCGGTGACGTTAAACAAAGCTAAATCAGGTGCATTAGTGGTTTTGGATGCAAAAAATGGGGAGATTCTAGCGGCAGTAAATCAACCTTCTTTTAATCCAAACACTAGAAACAGTTTGAAGGAAGGTTTATACAGAAACAGAGCGATCACAGATGTATTTGAGCCTGGGTCAGCGGTTAAACCGTTTGTCGTTGCGGCAGCATTAGAGGGTGGTTATATCGCTCAAAATGCGACATTTATTACAAATGGAAGTTATCAAATTGGTCGTAATACTGTAAAGGATGTTCATAACTACGGCACATTGGATTTGACGCATGTCATAAAAAAATCCAGTAATGTTGGGGTGAGTATGATGGCCTTAAAAATGCCACCCAAATATTTTTGGGGTATTTATCATCAGCTTGGTTTTGGTGTCTCGGCAGGATCCGGCTTTCCTGGTGAAGCCACTGGAACGATGCGGGATTATAAGAAATGGAGTGATTTTGATCGTGCGATTATGTCGTTCGGTTATGGATTAAGTAGTTCGGCGCTGCAATTGGCAAGAGCCTATACGGCTTTGGCAGATGATGGTGTATTGCATTCGGTGAGTTTGCTGAAGCGCGAAGAAGATGATGATGCGGTTAGAGTGTTCTCGGCCAAAACAGCAAAGAGTGTTCGTAAAATGATGGAAACTGTACTGATGAAAGATGGTACGGCTTATGAGGCAAGAGTCGATGGCTACAGTGCGGCTGGTAAAACGGGAACAGTAAAAAAAGCAGGCGCTAGGGGCTATACAGAAAAAAATTATTTTGCTGTTTTTGCTGGAATGGCGCCAGCAGTTGATCCGCGATTGATTATTGTCGTTATGATTGATGAACCTTCGGCGGGACAGTATTACGGAGGTTTAGTCTCGGCGCCGGTATTTTCAAAGGTCATGGCTGGGGCGTTGAGAATTCTTGAAGTTGCACCTGATGAGGAAGAAACGATGCCTGTTTTATTAACACAGAAAAGCCAATAGAACTTTGAAAATGAAGCTTAAGGATTTAGTGGAAGGAATTGTTGCTTATCCAAATCCAGGCTTGGAAGCGTTAGAAAATAGAGAGATCACTGGATTGGCATTAAACAGCCAAGAGGTGGCTTCTGGCAATGTATTTATTGCTTTGAATGGCTCTAAGCAACATGGACTTGTTTATGCAAATCAGGCTGTTAAACAGGGCGCCGCCGTTGTGATCTATGAGCCTTCCGGAGCGAGCAAGGAGATCATTGATAAGATCCACAATGTGCCATTAATTCCGGTGACAGATTTAGGCGTTAAGTTAGGTGATATTGCCGCTCGATATTACGACGAACCTTCTAAGTATATGGATGTAATAGGTATAACTGGAACTAATGGTAAGACCTCTTGTAGTCAATTTTTAAGCCAGATGCTAGATGATTGCGGATTAATTGGAACATTAGGCTGGGGGGTGTGGGGGAGTCTTAGTAAAACCTTGAATACTACGCCGGACGCATTAGAAACTCAAAGAATATTAGCTGAGCTACAAAAAGATAAAAAACAGATAGTTGCCATGGAAGTTTCATCGCATGGGTTGGAGCAAGGCAGGGTAAATGGAGTGACGTTTAAAGGCGCTGTGTTTACCAATATTAGTCGAGATCATTTGGATTATCACGGCACTATGGAAGCTTACCTTCAAGCAAAGTTAGCGCTACTTAATAAGCCAGGGTTAGCTTTTGTAGTCGTTAATCTAGATGATTCTTATAGGGATCAGATTATTAAGGCTGTCCCAAAAGGCGTTGTTATTTGGGGGGTCAGTGTTAAGGGGGAAACATTAGCCAATTGTGATTGTGTTAGTGCAGAAAATATTGCAAACAAAGAAGACGGTATTGAATTTGATGTGAGTTGGCGGGGCTTAAAAAGCCATATAAATGTACCGCTTTATGGAGACTTTAACATTGAGAATGTATTGATTGTTTTGACTGTGATGTTGGCTTTGGGCGTTTCAATGCCAGAGGCGGTAAAAAAATTGCAGCGTTTGAAACCGGTAGTTGGACGTATGGAGAGGTTTGGAGGTAATGGACTCCCCTTAGTTTTTGTGGATTATGCCCATACGCCCGATGCGTTAGATAAAGTTTTATCAAGCCTTAGAAAGCATTGTAATCAGGCTTTGTGGGTGGTTTTTGGTTGTGGTGGAAATAGAGATAAAGGCAAGCGAGCGCAAATGGGCTCTATTGCAGAAAAGTGGGCTGATCACGTAATCATTACAGATGATAATCCACGCTTTGAGAATGGAATAGACATCGTTAATGACATCTTAGAGGGATGCGTAACTAGATCTAGTGAGCAAGTTGAAGTGATTCAGAACCGAGCGCAGGCAATACAAACAGTTATAGCAAGGGCTGCAGAAAAAGATTGTATTGTGATTGCCGGTAAGGGTCATGAGAGTTACCAAGAAATTAAAGGCGTGCAAACTGCTTTTAATGATAGTCAGGTTGTAATGAGCGGATTAAAAATGAGAGTCAGATAAAAATGATAATGATGATGAGTGAATGTGCTGAGACTGTACGGGGAAAGCTCGTCGGAGAAGATGTGTCTTTTACATCGGTCAGTATAGATACTCGCGCACTTACTCATGATCAGCTTTATATAGCAATTAAGGGACACAACTTCGACGGAAATGAATTTGTGGATCAAGCTCAAAAAGTGGGCGCAGTCGCCGCTATTGTGCACAAAGGCATTGAAACAAGTTTGCCGCATGTGATCGTAGAAGATACTCGCTTAGCATTAGCGCAGTTAGCAGGAGCATGGCGCAGTAAGCTGTCAGAAAAAGGGAAAGATGCACTGTCAGTAGTCGGTGTAACAGGTAGTAACGGCAAAACCACGGTTAAAGAAATGGTTGCGTCAATATTAGCTGTTAATGCAGCCGTTTTATTTACTCAGGGTAATTTGAATAATGATATTGGCGTGCCATTAACCCTGCTCAAAATGAATGAGCAACATCGTTATGCTGTTATTGAAATGGGTGCAAATCATGCTGGGGAAATTGCTTATACCAGTCAATATGCCCAAGCCAACGTGGCCATTATTACAAATGCAGGTGCAGCACATTTAGAAGGCTTTATTGATCTTGAAGGGGTTGCAAAAGCAAAAGGCGAAATCATTGAGACACTCCGAAAAGAGGGTTGTGCCATTATCAATCATGATGATGTTTATTTTGATTATTGGAAAGCAATTGCTGGCGACAGACGTATATTGTCATTTGGATTAAAAAAGGAAGCAAACGTAACGGCTAAGAATATCGAAGTGAAGCTTAGCGATGGCGCGTTTGTAACTAAATTTGAATTGGTAACAGAAAAAAATGTTGTTGATATAAATCTAAAGTTAGCGGGTCAGCATAATGTACTTAATGCTTTAGCAGCAGCTGCTGCGTGCCTGGCTTTAGGAATTGATTTACAACAAATTAAACAAGGTCTTGAAAATGTAAGGCCAGTGACAGGCCGATTACAGCCATTAATGAGTCGACTAGGAAATCTTATTATTGATGATACCTATAACGCCAATTCCTCGTCGTTGAAAGCGGGTCTTGATGTACTCGTTAATTTTAAGAGTAAGCAGGTATTGGTGTTAGGCGCATTTGGTGAATTAGGCCCTGACAGTCCAAAAATACATGAAGAGATGGCCGGTCTTATTAAGAGCAGTGGCGTTGAGTGGTTGTTAGCCGTAGGTGAGGATGCCAAAAAAACGGTGCAAGCTTTTGGTAAAGGCGCAACTTTTTATGAAAATCAACAAGATCTGATTGACGCATTAAAAAAAGAATTAAAAGGCGACGAAACGATTTTGATTAAAGGCTCGCGAGCGCAGCGCATGGAAAATGTTGCCGCAGCGCTGGTCGACAATTTCAGGAAATAAACAATGTTACTTTATTTTACAGATTATTTAATGACGTTTGATGGTGGATTCAGAGTCTTCCAGTATTTAACGTTTAGAGCAATTCTTGGGGCGTTAACTTCATTGTTAATATCATTTGTGATTGGCCCCGTAATGATTAGAAAACTAAGCTCCAACAAAATTGGACAAAGTATTCGTGAGTTAGGTCCTCAGTCACATTATGAAAAATCAGGAACACCGACCATGGGTGGCGCTCTAATATTGGTTGCAATTGCTATAAGTACTTTATTGTGGGCTGATTTAGGAAATCGTTACATCTGGGTCATTCTATTGGTCACCATGGGTTATGGCATCATCGGTTTTATTGATGACTATAGAAAAGTAATTAAACGTAACAGTGATGGTTTATCCGCAAAGGCAAAGTATCTGGCGCAATCAATCATAGGCTTAACCGCAGCAATTTTTTTATATAAAACGGCTGTTTTACCAGCGGAAACGCAATTCATTATTCCTTTCTTTAAAAACGTAATGTTGGATATGGGATGGATGTATGTGGTTTTGACCTATTTTGTCATTGTGGGCACCAGCAATGCTGTTAACTTAACAGATGGATTAGATGGCTTAGCGATTATGCCTACGGTGATGGTTGCCGGTGGGCTAGGTATTTTTGCCTATTTATCTGGGCACGTAATGTTTTCTAATTATTTAGATATTCCTTATTTGCCTAATGCGGGTGAGCTCATTGTTTTTTGTGCAGCATTGGTAGGTGCTGGCTTAGGTTTTTTATGGTTTAACACGTATCCTGCAATGGTTTTTATGGGTGATGTGGGTGCATTAGCGTTAGGTGCGGCATTAGGTGTGCTAGCAGTATTAGTTAGGCAAGAAATTATATTGATGATTATGGGAGGTGTCTTTGTAATGGAAACGCTTTCGGTAATAATTCAGGTAGCTTCTTATAAGCTGACGGGAAAACGCGTATTTCGTATGGCACCAATACACCATCATTTTGAATTAAAAGGCTGGCCTGAACCAAGAGTTATTGTTCGTTTTTGGATAATAACCGTCATTTTAGTATTGATCGGCCTAGCAACCTTAAAGTTGAGGTGAGAAAGGTGCAAAAAAAAATTATTTCTATTTTTCTAATCATCGGTTTACGAGTGAGCCTTAGATGAGCAAGACTAATTTAGCGATACTAGCATCGTTAAAAGAGAAATTTGCACTCGATCCAGAGTGCTCAAAAGTATTGGTAGTTGGATTGGGCTATACAGGGATTTCAGTTGCACATTATTTACAGAATCTAGGGTTCAAATTTGCAATAACCGATAGTAGAGATAAGCCGCCCTTGAAAGAACAGTTTTTTCAGGTCATACCAGATGCGCCATTGTTTACAGGCGGATTTTCTGAGCCAGCCTTTAAGGTTGCCACCCATTTAGTTGTAAGTCCAGGCGTATCAATAGTTGAGAAATCAATCGTAAAGGCGCTTGCGAATGGCTCCAAAATGGTAAGTGATATAGATTTATTTGCCTGCTCAGTAGATGCGCCAATAGTTGCCATTACAGGCTCTAATGGTAAAAGTACTGTAACCACGATGCTGGGAGAAATGGCAAAATGCGCAGGAAAAAACGTGGGTGTGGGAGGCAATATAGGAACGCCTGCATTGGATTTAATAAAGCAGGACGCTGATATTTATGTATTGGAGCTTTCAAGCTTTCAATTGGAAAGAACGACCGCTTTGAATGCTGCTGCAGCAACAGTACTCAATGTCACTGCAGATCATCTTGATAGACATGATGATATCGCTCAATACGCCCATGAAAAGCAAAAGGTATTTAATGGCGATGGCGTTAGGGTAATAAATTTAGATGATCCCATAGTTGAAGCTATGCAGGAAGTTGATAGTAGCGGCTTGTCCTTTTCAATTCGAAAAAAGGCTGATTTTTATATCGATTATAAAGAGGGTGTAGAGTATTTGATGCACCACAAAGAGTATTTGATGAAAGTAGCCGACTTGCCACTTGAGGGTAGACATAATGTCGCAAATGCCTTGGCCGCATTGGCCTTAGGTGTGTCAGTAGGGCTTGATAAAGTGCTTATGTGTAAGGCACTAAAAAGTTTTAAAGGCTTAGAGCACAGGATGCAACGTGTAGCAGAAATACAGGGTGTAACTTGGGTTAATGATTCAAAAGCAACCAATATTGGTGCGTGTGTTGCAGCATTAGAAGGGTATACCAATAAAGTGATTTTGATTGCCGGTGGCGATGCAAAAGGCGCTGACATGAATGAACTAACTTTAGCTGTTAAAGAAAAAACGAAAGCAGTAGTGCTGATGGGTAAAGATGCTGGTTTGATAGAAGAGGCATTAAAGCGTTGTGTTCCTATTCATCGAGCTAAAAATATGGTGGATGCGGTAGAAATTTGTGCAGGTCTTGCTGAGTGCGGAGACAGTGTTTTGTTATCTCCTGCTTGTGCTAGTTTAGATCAATATAAAAATTACCAAGAGAGAGGCAATCAATTTGCTAAAGCTGTACTGAGGTTGTTGGTATGAAACAAAGAATGAAGCCATCACATATCGGACGGTTTCATTTTGATCCTTTACTCGTTGTATTAACGAGTAGTTTATTGCTGATTGGATTTGTAATGGTTGTTTCATCATCTTTACATTTGGGCGCCAAGATGGCCGGCAATGATGTTTTTCATTACCCAATAAAGCAATTAATACATTTGGGATTGGGTTTTGTTTTTGGCGCAATAATAACAAGAGTACCCATTATTGCTTGGGAAAAATCAGGTCAATGGCTATTTATAATCGGATTGATTTTATTGATCATTGTTCTCATTCCGGGCCTTGGTGTTAAGGTAAATGGAAGTGTGCGCTGGTTGTCTATAGGCGGAATGAGAATACAAGTATCTGAATTGGTGAAGTTTTTTGCTGTTATTTATATGGCGGGTTATGTCACGAGACATCAGAAATCAATTAGGGAATCTGCCTTAGGCTTGTTTAAACCATTAATTTTATTTGCAATAGCCAGCATGTTGTTGCTGTTAGAGCCTGATTTTGGATCTGCCGTAGTGATTTTAATTATAGCTATGGGGATTATGTTTTTAGCAGGCGCGAGATTGTCACAATTCATAATGTTGTTGTCATTTGTTGCAGTACTCGCAGTATTGCTGGTTTATTTTGAACCTTATCGCATGAAGCGTGTGACTAGTTTTATGAATCCATGGGCTGATCCAAAAGATACAGGGTATCAATTAGTGCATGCATTGATTTCATTTGGACGAGGCGAGTGGACGGGTGTTGGTTTAGGGAGTGGAATTCAGAAATTGTTTTATTTACCGGAAGCACATACTGATTTTTTATTTTCGGTAATAGGTGAGGAATTGGGGTTGTTAGGTGTGCTAACAATCATCGCTTTATTTTCAGCATTAGTTTGGCGCACGTTTCAGATTGCAATGGCAGCTGAGAAAGCGGGTGAGAGATTTTCGGCATTTTTGGCCTATGGCTTAGGTATTTGGTTTGGTTTTCAATCCTTCGTGAATATGGGCGTGAATATGGGAATCTTACCGACGAAGGGTTTGACTTTACCACTAATGAGTTATGGGGGTGGCAGTATGATGATTATGTTTTGTGCTGTTGCCTTGTTATTTCGAGTGCAAAGTGAGGTTGCCGAAATAAGCGCTAATATGCCAAAAGAAAGGTCGAGATGGGTAAACGTATAGTCATAATGGCCGGAGGGACCGGTGGGCATGTATTTCCCGCACTGGCAGTTGCTGAGTTTTTAATGGCTCAAGGCTGGGAGGTTAGTTGGTTAGGCACACAAAAAGGCTTAGAGAATCGAGTGGTTCCAGCGCAAGGGATTATGATTGACTACTTAACGGTGGCAGGATTTAGAGGCAAAGGAGTTGTTTCTAAAATAACAGCCGTTGTAATGCTGTTTAAAGCCTTTTTTCAAGCATTGAGAATATTGCGTACGCGTAAACCTGATGTCGTGATAGGTATGGGTGGATTTGTAGCGGGACCCGGCGGGTTAATGGCAAAGGTTTTAGGGATTCCATTGATTATTCATGAGCAAAATAGGGTTCCAGGTACGACCAATCGATTGCTAGCACGCATCGCAAGTCAAGTTTTGGAGGCGTTTCCTGGCAGCTTTAAGAAAGCATTGAATGCAAAATGCACTGGCAATCCTTTAAGAAAAGATTTTTTAGTTAAGTTAAATAGTGAACAGGCCACTTCAACGCATGACATTAGAATATTGATAATAGGTGGTAGTCAGGGTGCGAAAATATTGAACGAAATAGTACCTGAGGCCATTATTGAATACCAAAAAATCAATAACATGGGCCTTGTGCAAATAAAACACCAAACTGGAGAGGCTATGTTGCCTCAGGTAAAAAATAGGTACAAAGAGTTAGCGATAGAAGCGGACGTAAATGCTTTTATTGGCGATATGGTCGCGGCATATCAGTGGGCAGATTTATTGATTTGTAGGGCTGGAGCCATGACTATCAGTGAAGTTGCAGCGATAGGCGTGCCGGCTATTTTTATTCCATTGCCCAATGCAATTGATGATCATCAAACAGCTAATGCACATTATTTAGCGGATGCAGGTGCAGGAATGATATTGAAGCAAAGCGAGCTGACTCCGGTTTCGCTGGCAGCGTATATTGAGGAGTCACGTCATAATTTAACAGGGATGAAAGTTGCCGCACTTACGTGCGCACGACTAGATGCAACAGAAATTGTTGCAGGTTATTGCATGATTGAGGCGGGATTATGAGATTAGCTGCAAGTTCACACATGGTTTCTACTTTAGGTAATGTAAAACGCATTCATTTCGTGGGTGTGGGTGGCACCGGCATGAGCGGAATAGCTGAAGTATTATCAAATTTAGGCTACCAAGTTTCAGGTTCTGATATAAAAGAAAGCCCCGTGACTGAAAGACTTGCTGGCTTAGGCGTCATTATTACGATTGGACATAAGCGGGAAAATGTAACAGATGTTGATGTCGTTGTGTCGTCAACGGCAATCGATCGCAGCAATGAAGAAATAGATCAGGCTTATATAAATAGAATCCCCGTCATTCCTCGGGCAGAAATGTTAGCTGAATTAATGCGTTTTCGATTTGGGATTGCTGTAGCCGGAACGCACGGAAAAACAACAACAACGAGTTTAACGGCTAGTTTGCTCGCTGAAGGTGGCTTGGATCCGACTTTTGTAATTGGTGGTCGTTTAAATAGTGCCGGTAGTAATGCGAAGTTAGGTCTAGGTAACTATTTGGTTGCGGAAGCGGATGAAAGTGATGCGTCATTTTTATATCTTCAACCGATGATAGCGGTGGTTACTAATATAGATCAGGACCACATGGAGACTTATCAAAATAGTTTTCAGCGATTGAAAGAAACATTTATAGAGTTTTTACATCATTTGCCTTTTTATGGTTTAGCGGTGATGTGTCTTGATGATGAAGGTATTAGGGAAATTTTGCCACAAATTTCTAAGCCGGTCATAACTTATGGGGTTCATGAGCAGGCAGATGTGCGTGCAATCGATATCGAACAAAATGGAATGCGCACTACATTTAGTGTGATTCGGCAGGGTGATTATCCCTTATTACGGGTGACGTTAAACATGCCAGGTTGGCACAACATGCTTAATTCATTGGCGGCGATTGCAGTTGCTACTAATTTATCGGTGGCTGATGAAGCAATAATTAAAAGTTTGGGTGAGTTTAAGGGAATAGGTAGGCGTTTTCAGGTTCAGGGGGATTTGGCTATTGACGGTGGCAAAGTTACGTTAGTCGATGATTACGGGCACCATCCGAGAGAAATTGCTGCAACGCTGGAAGCCTTACGTCAAGCATGGCCTGACAGGCGATCAGTTATTATTTTCCAGCCGCATCGATACACACGTACTCGGGATTTATTTGAGGATTTTGTACAAGTTTTATCGACGGTCGATGTGCTGATTTTAATGGAGGTCTATTCGGCAGGGGAGAGTGTTATCACAGGCGCCGATGGTCGCGCATTAAGTCGAGCAATACGTTTGAGAGCCCAAGTAGATCCAGTTTTTGTAGATGGTTGGGACGTGTTGCCGAAGATATTGGCGGGTATAGTAAAGCCAGATGATGTGATTTTAACATTAGGTGCTGGTAATGTAGGACATTTTGCGACGCAGTTGCCGGAGTTATTGACAGAGGCCTTAGAAAGTCGAGCTATGTCAGCACAAAATATTTCTCTATGAAAGGAAAAATGTTAACAAATGAAAGGCTTGCAAAATATACCAGTTGGCGGGTAGGTGGCCCGGCAGAAAGGCTTTACATTCCTTTTGATCGTCAAGATTTGTGTGATTTTATTAAGACGTTACCCGCTTCTGAGCCACTGTTTTGGATGGGCTTAGGGAGTAACTTATTAGTAAGAGATGGTGGCATTCGAGGTACGGTCATTAACACTAAGAGCCGATTGAAACAGATGAGACTTGACGAAGATGGTACGGTTTATGTTGAAGTCGGAGTTCCTTGTGCCCATGTTGCACGCTTTTGTGCAGAACAAGGTTTGATTGGTGCTGAGTTTTTGGCAGGGATACCCGGAACAATGGGCGGCGCATTAAAAATGAATGCGGGTGCTTTTGGCGGTGAAACCTGGGGAATAGTCAAAAAAGTTGAAACGATTACTAAAGTAGGCGTTATAGCCAATCGATTCCCTGCAGATTTTAAGGTGAGTTATCGATCTGTTAATAATATAAGAAATGAATGGTTTTTAAGTTGTAACTTGTCCTTACAGCAAGGTGACAGTCTAGAAAGTCAGCAAAAAATTAAAGGTTTATTAGAAGCACGGGCAAAAACACAGCCCACTAATCAACCGAGTTGTGGCTCTGTGTTTAAAAATCCAAACGGCGATTTCGCCGCAAGATTGATAGAAGAAACAGGATTGAAAGGCTATGCAATTGGTGGCGCTTGTGTTTCGCCAAAGCATGCTAATTTTATAGTAAATACAGGCAATTCAACGGCAGCTGATATCGAACATTTGATTCATTATGTTCAAAATAAAGTAAAGGAGTGTCAAGGTGTGGAATTGCAGACTGAGGTTTGTATGGTAGGCGAGCATGAAGTTGAGTCACAAAAAGGTGTGACGCTACAAGATCCGAAAAAGTTTGGTCGTGTTGCAGTATTAATGGGGGGATCCGCTGCAGAAAGAGCGGTTTCACTAAGAAGTGGTGCTGCAGTATACGAAGCGTTAAAAAGCAAAAGTGTAGATGTTATAGCCATTGATGTGACAGGGAGTCCAATTGATGCTTTGACCGGAATAAAGGTTGATAGAGTATTTAATATTATTCATGGTCGTGGCGGTGAGGATGGTGTTCTTCAGAGTGTTCTGGAGGTCATGGGTATTCCATATACGGGTAGTGGTGTGATGGCTTCTGCGTTAACAATGGATAAACTCAGAACTAAATTATGTTGGCAAGGCTGCGGCTTAATTACGCCTAAATGGTATTTATTGAAAGACGAAAATGATCTGGATGCGTGTATTGAAAAGCTAGGCTTTCCGGTTATTGTTAAGCCTGCTCAAGAAGGCTCTAGTATTGGTATGAGTAAGGCAAATTCAAGGGAAGAGTTGCAAAAAGCCCTGCAAGTAGCTTTGACGTATCGGTGTGATGTTTATGCAGAAAGTTGGGTTACCGGTAAAGAATATACCGTTGCGGTTTTAAATAATGAAGCGTTGCCAGTCATTAGGCTAGAGACTCCCAACGCATTTTATGATTACGAAGCTAAATATAATGCGACGACCACACAATATCATTGCCCTTCTGGCCTTAGTCAAGAGCAGGAACAATTTATTAGAGCGTTGGCGGTAAAGGCGAGTAAGGAAATTGGCGTAAAGGGATGGTCAAGGGTTGACGTATTTATTGATGATTCAGGGCAGTATCAATTAATTGAAATTAATACGGTTCCAGGGATGACTGACCACAGTTTGGTACCAATGGCAGCAAAACAAGCCGGAATTAGTTTTGAAGATTTGGTCTGGCGGGTACTGGAAACTAGTTTAGATTAATGAGTAAGCTCGGTAATAAAGCCTTGTTTGTTGGATTGCTAGTTATCGGGTTGGCAGTAGCGGTTGGGTATGAGTTAAGCAGTAAGGGTCACAAATCCTTAGTGATGAAAAGTATATCGTTACCAATTAAATATGTAAGAACTGAGGGTGTTTTTCAATATCTCAGTAAGAATGAAATACAGTTTGTGTTGCAGCCATTGGTATTAACAGGTTTTTTGGATGCCGATATGCAAGCAATTCATTCGGTCGTTTCAACCTTGCCTTGGGTAGAGACGGTTAAGGTAAAGCGGATTTGGCCGGATGCAATAGATATTAAAGTCCATGAAAAGAAACCTTTTGCTCGGTGGGGAGTAAATAGCTTGATTACAGAGCAAGGTGTTATTTTTAATCCGAACAATATCGATCAGTTTAAAAGCATGATTTTAGTAAATGGCCCTGAATTGCAAAGACTAAAGATACTGGAAATTTTGAAAGGCGTTAAAACTGCTTTGGCAGATCAATCCATGACAATAGCCGAGTTTGGTGTTAATGAGCGGGGTGCATGGAAGATCAAGTTGGTTAATGACTTGGAAATATTATTGGGGCGTAATGAGCAATTAAAAAAATTACAGCGTTTTTTAAAAACATTGACAGTTTTGAAGCAAGAGCAGGTTGAGCAAATGGCGATAATTGATTTGAGATACCCTAATGGATATTCAGTTTCATGGAAACCAGGGAATACTGAGATTGATTGGAATGTTATTGCAAACCCCAATAATGAACGAGCCTATGAAAAGGCGATAAAGAGTAAATAAAATGGCAAAGAAAACAGAGCGTAATTTAATAGTCGGTTTGGATATTGGCACTTCAAAGGTTGCAGCCATTGTGGGCGAGTTGACGAGTGACGGTAATATAGAAATTATTGGGATAGGGACTACGCCTTCGAGAGGCTTAAAAAAAGGGGTGGTTGTTAATCTGGAGTCTACCGTTCAGTCTATTCAAAAAGCTATTGAAGAAGCTGAGTTGATGGCCGGTTGTCAGATTAGGTCAGTCTTTGCAGGAATTGCTGGGAGTCACATTAGAAGTTTAAATTCTCATGGAATTGTGGCGATTAAGGATAAAGAAGTCACTCAGTATGATATCGAAAGAGTTATTGATTCTGCCCGTGCCGTAGCTATACCGGCTGATCAGAAAATTTTACATATTTTGCCGCAAGAGTTTGTTATTGATTTACAGGACGGTATTAAAGAACCTATCGGGATGTCCGGAATTCGTCTGGAAGCTAAAGTCCATATGGTCACCGGTAGCGTTAGTGCCTCGCAGAACATTATTAAATGTATTCGTCGCTGTGGCTTAGAAGTTGAAGATATCGTTTTAGAGCAATTAGCATCGTGTAACTCTGTTCTTACAGAAGATGAAAAGGAGCTAGGTGTTTGCTTAATTGATATTGGTGGAGGCACAACAGACATTGCTATTTTCGTTGAAGGCGCTATTAAACATACAGCAGTCATACCGATAGCAGGAGATCAGGTAACGAATGATATTGCAGTCGCATTACGAACGCCGACGATAAACGCCGAAGAAATTAAGCGTAAATATGCTTGTGCCTTAACGCAATTAGCTAATGTGGAAGGGACTATTGAAGTGCCGAGCATTGGTGATAGGGCGCCACGCAAGATTTCGATGCAAAACTTAGCCGAAATTATAGAACCGCGCTATGAAGAACTTATGTTGTTAGTGCAGTCAGAGCTTAGACGCAGTGGTAATGAGGAGCTAATAGCTGCAGGGGTGGTGTTAACGGGTGGTAGTTCGAAAGTAATGGGTTTAATTGAATTGGCTGAGGAGATTTTTCATATGCCAGTTCGAATGGGTGGACCACAAAATGTTTCTGGTTTGACTGAAGTGGTGAGAAACCCAATTCACTCGACAGGAGTTGGGTTGTTGATGTATGGCAAAGAGCATCAAAGTATAGGTAGAAGTCTCGAGTCTGATGGGTTAGGTTGGCTTTCGAAAATGAAAAATTGGTTTCAAGGTAATTTTTAATAACGTATTTTTAGTATTTAAGGGGTGGTGTTGTGAAATATGAATTAGTAGATACATACAGTGAATCTGCGGTCATCAAAGTAATTGGTGTAGGTGGCGGTGGTGGTAATGCGGTCAATCATATGGTTGGTTGCCATATTGATGGAGTTGAGTTTATCTGTGCAAATACAGATGCTCAAGCATTAAGAAAAATAACCGTTGATACGGTTATTCAATTAGGCGTTGAATTAACAAAAGGCTTAGGCGCAGGAACTAATCCTGAAATTGGCAAGCACGCCGCTGAAGAAAATAAAGATCGTATTAAAGAAGTTTTGCAAGGTTCAGATATGGTGTTTTTAACTGCTGGCATGGGTGGTGGTACAGGAACAGGAGCCATTCCGGTTATTGCACAAATTGCACGAGAAATGGGTATATTGACAGTTGCGGTAGTAACCAAGCCTTTTCAATTTGAAGGTAAAAAGAAAATGGCTGTTGCTGAGCAGGGAATTTTAGAGTTAGAAAAATACGTAGATTCTTTGATCACTATCCCGAATCAAAAATTATTACCTGTGTTGGGTAATAATGTATCTTTGATGGATGCCTTTAAAGCGGCTAATGACGTATTACTGGACGCTGTTCAGGGTATTACTGAATTAATCATTCATCCAGGAATGATTAACGTAGATTTTGCTGATGTAAGAACTGTTATGTCTGGAATGGGTGCGGCCATTATGGGAGTGGGGTCAGCAACAGGCGAGCATAGAGCGCGTGAAGCGGCTGAGAAGGCAATTGCTTGCCCGTTACTTGAAGATATTAACTTACAAGGCGCTCGCGGTATCTTGGTAAATATATGTGCAGCGGATATGGGCGTTGCTGAATTTAATGAAGTGGGCAATATTGTTCACGAATTTGCTTCAGAAGATGCAGTGATTAAAATCGGCATGGCAATCGATCCAACGTTGGGTGATGAGCTTAAAGTGACGGTTGTAGCGACTGGGATGGGTATGCCTCCAATCGCAGTTAAAGCACCGGTTAAAATTATGCATAAACCACCAGCAACAGCCACTTCTAGTACAAATTATGATGATCTAGATCGGCCTACGGTTATTCGTCAGGGTGGTAAGCATGAAACAAGAGAGACACGTTTTGGCGCCCAGACTAAAAAAGAAGTAGATTTAGATTATTTGGATATTCCAGCATTTTTAAGACGGCAAGCAGATTAAATTATTTAAAGTATAATTTTCTCAGCCAGGACGAGGCAACGCCTCGTCCTGAGTTGTTGTTTTAATGAGAGGGCTTTAGGATAAGCATAAGCAATCATATCGCTAAAACACAATTTCAAATTAGACTATTCCAGTAGTTAAGTCTATTTCAAGGCATTGCAAAATAGATAGCAAGTCTACCTATTCAAAAAAAGCCATCAAATTTCAGTATATCTCCCAAAAAAATATACGAGTATCACTAAGTAGTTTTATCGGTCGATCGTAATTGCAAGTAGTTTGATCTGGTGGCTCATTAGATGACTGACCATAACTCTATTTTAATGATTATTTGGAGCCTATTAAGGTTAGATATGATTGTGTAATAGCTAAGTCTAAACATTATCTATGGATAAAATAGTCATATTTACTTAAAATATAAGCAAATTTCCCTTTTAGTAACCTTAGCTGTCTAAACGGACTTGCATTTAGAGTCTTGTTTCTACGATAAGCTAATTAATCATAAGTATTATGGAACAAAATAACTTAACTCTTGGCATTCCTAGCTTCACTTACGCAGATTTATACGATGCTGCACGTCTAAAAGATTTACTGGATGTATTTGATACGTCCATTAAAAAACATGATGTTGAACTCTATAATAAATTTTCGGTTTATCGTCAAAGCCAAGGCGAAGGTCTGAAGCCTGAAGAGATTTCTGAATTGTTGGTAAATATGGGGCCTTATGTGGGTCAGTTTGTGGCTAAGTTGTTTAATGTGTCCGAGCAACATCAAACACAAAGTATCAAAATCAAGGATGAGATTGATACTATTTTTACCTATAAGAATGAAGTAGTAGAAAAGCTAGGTGTTGTTTTTAAAGGGCAGGATACTTCTGATTGGCATATACCCACTGTTTTAAATCGCTTTGATTTATTGATAGAGGCGGGGTTTTCCGAAGCCAATCAGGATAATGACCCAGAACGTCGCGTGGCAAGAGTCGGTGCCGTTATTGGTTTGTTATCCAGTCATTACAAGTTGCTTGCTAAAGGCAAGGTCAGTGATTACGAAAATGCCGACGAACAAGTAGGTGCATTGCGTGCTAAATTGCTGGACCATGAATTGGCGACGATAGAATTTGCCGATATGCTTAATACAGCAGAGCCCGCGGAATTTGTTAGTGGTTTGATGGATATTGTGCAGCGCTGGAGCTTTGTTGCGCAACAAGATAATGATGTGGTTGCTGATTGGTTAAGTTTTAAGTTCCCAGAAAAGCGTGATTTTGATCATTTAGTAGAGCATGACACGGTAGATCGTGGACAGTTTACAGCATGGATGGGTGAGTTAGAGCATCGTCGTCGACGAGATGGCTTTAAGTTAACGGATCCAAGATACAATCAACGTCAGGTATTGTCAGAAGTAAATCATTGTATTTATTGTCATGAGCGTGATACCGATTCTTGCTCTAAGGGTATGCGTAACAAGAAAACGAATACCTTTAAGATTGATCCTTTAGGCGTGACCACAATTGGTTGTCCGTTGGATGAAAAAATATCGGAAATGCACTTAGTTAAGCGTAATGGCGACAATATTGGTGCGCTGGCCATAATCATTATTGATAACCCGATGTGCCCAGGTACGGGGCATCGTATATGTAATGAATGTATGAAAGGTTGTATTTATCAAAAAACCGACCCAGTTAATATTCCACAAATTGAAACTAATGTGCTGACAGATGTATTGTTCATGCCCTATGGTTTTGAAATATATAGCTTGTTGACGCGTTGGAATCCGTTAAATGTGAAGCGTCCTACGATGCTACCTTACAATGGTAAAAATGCATTGGTTGTTGGTCTAGGCCCCGCGGGCTATACCATGAGTCATTATTTGTTAAATGAAGGTTTTGGTGTTGCTGGTATTGATGGCTTAAAGCTTGAACCCTTGCCGGTCGAATTAACGGGTGATGCTCAAAATTTACCCCAGCCCATAGTTGATTTTAATGATTTATATGAAGAGCTGGATAAACGAATCTTGGCTGGTTTTGGTGGTGTAGCTGAGTATGGTATTACGGTTCGTTGGGATAAGAATTTTCTAAAAGTAATCTATTTGACCTTACAAAGACGTGAAGCTTTTCGAGCTTATGGTGGTGTGCGCTTTGGTGGCACACTAACTATCGAAGATGCTTGGGGTATGGGGTTTGATCATATTTGTATTGCTTCAGGTGCAGGTCAGCCAACGGTTATTGACCTTAAAAACAATCTGATGCGAGGCATACGTAAAGCGTCTGATTTCTTGATGGCGTTGCAATTGACGGGTGCTGCAAAGGCCTCTTCAATGGCTAATTTACAGGTGCGGTTGCCTGCAGGTGTTATTGGTGGTGGTTTGACAGCCATTGATACTGCGACAGAGTTGATGGCTTATTATCCTGTTCAAGTTGAGAAAACTCTCCATCGTTATGAGACATTGGTTGATGTTTATGGCGAACAAGTCGTTCGAAGTCGCTATGATCAAGAAGAAATAATTATTCTTGATGAATTTCTAGCGCATGGAAAAGTGATTAAAGCAGAGCGACAACGTGCTGAAGCAGAAGATGAGTTACCACATTTTCAACCCTTGGTAGAGGCATGGGGTGGGGTGACGTTGTTTTATCGTAAAGGTATGAAAGATGCGCCTGCATATCGGCAAAATCATGAAGAAATCAGCGAAGCCTTAGAAGAAGGTATTGCGTTGGCTGAAGGTATGAGTCCACTCGGTGCAGAAGCTGATGAATATGGCCACTTAAATGCGGTAGATTTTGAAAAGTTGGTGTTGGAAGATGATCGTTGGAAAAATTCTGGTGAAATTATTAAAGTTCCATTACGTAGTTTGTATGTAGCCGCGGGAACGTCACCTAATACGATTTATCAAAGTGAGTATCCTGAGACGTTTGTTATGGATAAATGGTTCTTTCAACGCTATGAACCAGAATGGACAAATGATGCCGTGGAATTAGTGCCTATGCATGATGAAGCGTTTCCTAAATTAGGCAAGCCAGCACCTTTAACGTCTTATCAAAAAGACGGTAAGTTTATTAGTTTTTACGGTGACAATCATCCGGTCTATGCCGGTAATGTTGTTAAAGCGATGGCGAGTGCAAAAAATGGCTATCCCTATGTGGTGAAGTTGTTTGAAAAACAATTGGCCAATTTAAGTAGCGCCCAACAGTCAGTCCGTGATGCAGACTTGAAATCATTGTTTGCTCGATTAGATGAAGCCTTTAAGGCAACAATTGTCGCCATTAATCGACTAACACCGACTATTATTGAAGTTGTTGTAAAGGCGCCGTTGGCAGCCGAAAAGTTTTACCCAGGACAATTTTATCGTGTACAAAATTATGAGGCTTTTGCACCTACGGTTGAAGGTACGGTATTGGCCGCTGAAGGATTAGCGTTAACGGGTGCGGAAGTAGATAAAGAAAAAGGTACTATTTCCTTGATTGCTCTGGAAATGGGCTCATCATCGCGGCTTTGTGCGACCTGGCAAGTAGGGGATCCTCTGGTTATTATGGGTGTAACGGGTACGCCTACTGATATTCCAAGCAATCAAACGGTGCTTTTGATCGGAGGAGGCCTAGGTAATGCAGTGTTGTTTTCTATAGGCAAAGCGTTGCGAGCAGCCGGAAATCGAGTGATTTATTTCGCGGGCTATAAGTTTGCGCAGGATCGCTTTAAAGTTGAAGAAGTTGAGGCTGCGGCTGATTTGATTATCTGGGCCGTTGATAAAGGTGAGGGCGTTGAAGCGATAGTGCCAACCCGCCCACAAGATAAAACCTTCCTCGGCAATATACTGGAATGTATGGTGGCTTATGCTAAAGGTGAATTAGGTGAGCAACCGATCTCGCTTGCAGATGTGGATCATCTAGTCGTTATAGGTTCAGATCGTATGATGGCTGCTGTTAAATCAGCTCGTTTTGATGTCTTAAAACCATATCTTAAAAAGGCTCATCATGCCATTGGTTCAATTAATTCACCAATGCAGTGCATGATGAAAGGGATTTGCGCTCAATGTTTGTGCAAGCATGTTGATGCTGAAACGGGTAAAGAGTACTTCGTTTATTCTTGTTACAATCAAGATCAGGATTTAGATAAAGTTGATTTTCCGCATTTAAATGCGCGATTACGACAAAACACTGTACAAGAAAAATTATCTAATTTATGGCTGGACTATTTGTTGGAAAAACAGAAGTCAGAGGAAGCGGTATAAATATTATTTAATCTCAAGGCGGGTAAGGCATAATGATTATCCGCCTTGTAGGGGTATATTCAAGCTGAAAGTGTTGTTTAACGAATAAGGATTTAATTTTGCACACCCTATCTTGTCTTTGCGGTTCTGGTGTTATATACCAACAGTGTTGTGGGTTATTTCACTCGGGCGAGAAAATACCGCTAACAGCTGAAGGATTGATGAGATCAAGATATACCGCTTATGTTTTACGTAACGTATCCTATTTGCAAGAGACTTGGGACGTTAATAGTCGGCCGACGACAATTGATTTTTCTAAAGAAAAAATAGAATGGGTCGGTCTTGAGATTACTGATATAAAAAAAGGAAAGAGTAAAGATAGCAAGGGAGTAGTGGCTTTTAAAGCGTTTTATAGCGTTGATGGTGAGCAATGCGTTATGAATGAGATTAGTCGTTTTACGAAAATAAACGGTTGCTGGTTTTATCTGGATGGCATTATTAAATCAATGGGTAAGATTGATATGCAAACGAATCAAGGAAGAAACATGCTTTGTTCTTGTGGTAGCGGTAAAAAGTTTAAGCGATGTTGCGGAGCAGAACAATAAGTGTTTGACCTTAGGCGGTTCTGTTTATACGTCACCTTAAAGCTATTTTTTAAACCTATATATTTGCATAAGCACGACAATAGATTGACTTCATTACGGGTAGTCGTAGAAAATAGCTCATTTATATTGATTAATACCATTAAAATCGCGCATGGATAACAGCGTTTCTTCTCAAGACAGTATAGTTTCTGTACGTAATCTGTCATTTTCACGTGGCAACAAGAAAATATTTGATGATATTTCCTTGGATTTTCAGCGCGGGAAAATTACAGCCATTATGGGCCCTAGTGGTACAGGAAAAACCACCTTATTAAAATTGATTGGTGGTCAATTATTTCCAGAGCAGGGTGTTATCACTGTTGATGGTCAAGATGTTCATAAGTTGCGTCGAAACGAGCTATATGAATTACGTAAGCGGCTCGGTATGTTGTTTCAAAGCGGTGCGTTATTAACAGACATGAATGTTTTTGATAATGTCGCTTTTCCTCTCCGTGAGCATACCCATCTTCCTGAATCTATGATTCGTACACTGGTGCTGATGAAGTTACAGGCCGTGGGTTTAAGAGGTGCTCGGAATTTGATGCCGAATGAGCTTTCTGGCGGTATGGCTAGGCGAGTTGCCTTGGCAAGAGCCATTGCTCTTGATCCAATGATGATTTTGTACGACGAGCCGTTCACGGGTCAAGATCCTATTTCTATGGGCGTTCTAGTTCATTTAATTAAATCTCTAAACAATATTTTAGGACTGACCAGTATTATTGTTTCTCATGATGTTCATGATACCTCCGCAATTGCGGATTATATTTATGTATTATCAGGTGGAAAAATTGTTGGGCAGGGTACGCCCGAAGAAATACAGCAATCAGATTCTGAGTGGGTACAGCAATTTATGACCGGTGCAGCTGACGGCCCCGTTCATTTTCATTACCCTGCAAAAGATTATGTTGATGACCTTATGTCAACCGGTAAACGTTATTAACGAATAATTAAGGTAATTACAATCCTGTACTTTCTGCTTTTGGACCTATAGGGGGCCAATTTTAAAAGTGGCGAGTATACGATAAACTCAACGCAGACTTGTAGTGACAGACTATAAAATGATTCAATTTATACAAAACTTGGGTAAAAGTACTCGAACTAGTTTTAACAAGTTAGGGAGAGCAACTTACTTTCTGTTCGAAATTATTTCAGGTACATTGGGTATTTTACTTCGCCCTAGATTACTGGTAAATCAGTTGTATTCTGTCGGTGTGTTGTCTTTTTTAATCATTACTATTTCCGGCTTGTTTGTTGGAATGGTTTTAGGTTTGCAGGGTTATTACACCCTTTCTGATTTTGGCGCTGAAGAAACCTTAGGCGTTATGGTAGCGGCTTCCTTAGTTCGGGAGTTGGGCCCCGTTGTATCAGCACTATTATTTGCAGGTAGAGCAGGTTCAGCATTAACGGCTGAAATTGGCTTGATGAAAGCGACTGAGCAGTTGTCAGGTATGGAGATGATGGCGGTTGACCCCATTAAGCGCATATTAACGCCGCGATTCTTAGCTGGATTAATATCTATGCCTTTGTTAGCGGGGCTTTTTAGCGCAGTAGGGATTGTTGGTGGCCAGATAATTGGATCAGGCTTATTAGGCGTTGACCAAGGTATTTATTGGTCACAAATGCAAGCAAGTATTGATTTTCATGATGATATCATTAATGGCATTATTAAAAGTGTCGTGTTTGGTTTTGTTACCTCGTGGATAGCATTATTTGAAGGTTACGATGCCATCCCGACATCGGAAGGCGTGAGTCGGGCGACGACTCGCACGGTCGTTAATTCAGCTTTTAGTATTTTAGGTTTGGATTTTATCCTAACCGCACTTATGTTTGGAGACAATTAAAATGCAGCACACGAATACTCAGGACACAATAGTTGGGCTTTTTGTCGCCTCAGGCATTGCCGGACTGCTTTTTCTTGCAATGCAAGTCAGCAATTTAAGTTCTTTTGTTGACGAAGATAGTTATACGATTACAGCTCGTTTTGAAAACTCAGGCGCACTTAAAGTTAAATCACAGGTGTCTGCCGCTGGAGTAAAAATAGGGCATGTTATTGGTATTAATTTTGATCCAAAGACTTATGAATCGGTCGTGAAGATGAGTATTAATGCAAAATACAATACCCTTCCCGATGATACAACAGCTAGTATTTTTACGGCTGGTTTATTAGGTGAGCAATATGTGAATCTTGATCCAGGTGGTTCTGATGTGTATTTGCAGAAAGATGGCAAAATTGAAATCACTCAATCGGCCATTATTCTCGAAAAAGCCATTGGCCAATTTTTGTTTAAGTCAGCGGCGGAAGAGAAAAAGTGACACAACTGAATATTGTTGATAAGGGCGCAGGATACTTTGTAGTTGATGGTGACTTAACCTTTGCAACCATCGATATAAAGACCGTCAAATCGTTTTTGTTTTTAAATACGGCAAAATTGATTACCATTGACCTTGCGCTGGTTATTTGCACGGATAGTGCCGGTCTTGCACTAATGATTGAATGGATAAAATATGCCCGCCAACATCGAATACAACTAATTTTCAAAAATATTCCTGAACAATTACTCAACCTTGCCAAACTCAGTGGTTTTGATAAAACCAATTATTTTGCAACGCAAACATTAGGTGGGCATGAAACTGATCACCTACCGCTAACAAAGACAATTTAAAGTACCAACTATGGATAAATTAATAATTACCGGTGGCACGCGTCTATCTGGAGAGTTACGTATCTCTGGGGCCAAAAATGCTGCATTACCGATACTGGCGGCTACTTTACTCTCAGAAAAATCAGTCAGTGTGGGTAATATCCCTCACTTGCATGACATCACAACGACCATGGAATTATTAGGGCGAATGGGCGTTAGGTTGGTTGTAGATGAAAAAATGAATATCGAAGTTGATAGTAATGCTATCACTAGTTATGAAGCGCCTTACGAGTTGGTCAGAACGATGCGAGCTTCGATATTGGTTCTGGGGCCATTGTTGGCTAGATTTGGTGAGGCTCATGTCTCCTTGCCCGGTGGTTGCGCAATTGGTTCGCGACCAGTTGATATTCATATTAACGGCCTTATTAAAATGGGAGCTGATATATCAGTTGAAGGCGGCTTTATTCATGCAAAAGCGGCTCGACTTAAAGGCTGTCGATTAGTGCTCGAGCAAATAACAGTAACAGGCACGGAAAATTTATTGATGGCTGCTACGTTAGCAGAAGGAACTACCATCATTGAAAATGCAGCTAAAGAACCTGAGGTGACTGATTTAGCACATTTTCTAAATGCAATGGGCGCTAAAATCACAGGAATTGGCACGGACGTTTTAGTCATTGAAGGTGTTAAAAGTTTAGGTGTAGAAAATCTGCACTACGATATTCTTCCTGACAGAATTGAAACCGGTACTTATTTGATTGCCGCAGCTATTACGGGCGGGAAGGTTAAGCTTAAAAATACGCGACCTGATATTTTGGATGCTGTTCTGGAAAAATTGGTTGAGGCCGGTGCAGAAATTACAACAGGTGAAGATTGGATCGCCTTAGATATGCATGGTAAAAAACCCAAAGCAGTTTCATTGAGAACTGCGCCTTACCCCGCATTTCCGACGGATATGCAGGCTCAGTTTATTGCGATGAATGCCATTGCCGATGGAGTAGGGGTTATTACTGAAACGATTTTTGAAAATCGGTTTATGCATGTTCAAGAATTGCAGCGTATGGGGGCCAATATCCGGTTAGAGTCCAATACCGCTATTTGTACAGGTGTTAAAAGCCTGATTGGTGCGCCTGTCATGGCAACGGATTTAAGAGCCTCTGCAAGTCTGGTCGTCGCGGCTTTAGTTGCGGAAGGAAGTACATTGGTAGATCGTATTTATCATATTGATCGAGGTTACGATCATATTGAAGAAAAACTAGCGCAGTTAGGTGCGACTATTCGTCGTGTCCCAGGGTAGGTTTATAAGATGTTAACGATTGCCGTATCCAAAGGTAGAATTTTTGAAGACGCTTTGCCGTTGTTGGCAGAAGCGGGAATTATTCCTGTTGATGATCCTAAAACATGTCGAAAATTAATACTCGCGACAACGCGTGATGATGTACAGCTGGTTATTATACGTGCAACTGACGTACCAACGTTTGTGGAGTACGGTGCTGCAGATTTAGGCATTGCCGGAAAGGATGTTTTATTGGAGCATGGGGCAGAAAGTTTATATGAGCCTTTGGATTTGAACATTGCCTGTTGTCGCTTAATGACGGCAGCACATAAAGACGCGCCCGAGTTGAAAGGTCGTATTCGGGTGGCGACTAAATACGTCAAAATAGCGCAGAGTTATTTTGCCAGTAAAGGCATTCAAGCAGAGATAATCAAATTGTATGGCTCAATGGAGTTGGCTCCGTTAGTTGGGTTGGCTGATTGCATAGTCGATTTGGTTGATACAGGTAATACCTTAAAAGCCAATGATTTAGAGCCACGAGAACTTATTATGAATATAAGTTCTCGATTAGTCGTTAATAAGGCGGCAATGAAAATGAAGCATGAGGCGATTTCGGCATTACTCGCACAATTTGAAAAAACCTTGGCAAATAGGTAAGGCGATGTCCAGTTTAATTATGAAAAGACTGGATGCATCATCCGATAATTTTAGTCAGCAATTACAAGATTTATTGGCTTGGGATGAAGCGGATGATTTAGAGGTTCAACAAGGGGTATTGGCAATTATTGCAGATGTTCGTAAAAACGGTGACAAGGCGGTTATTGACTATACGAACCGCTTTGATCAGCGTCACATCTTAAAGTCTTGCGAGTTTGAACTGTCAAAAGAAGCGCTTAAAGCAGCCTGGGAGGAATTGCCAGCTGAACAGGCGAAAGCACTTAACGTAGCGGCTGACCGTATTCGTGCGTATGCTGAGCACCAAAAAACACAGTCCTGGCAATATACCGAAGCGGATGGGACAACCCTGGGGCAAAAAGTAACGCCCTTGGATAGAGTGGGTCTTTATGTGCCCGGTGGCAAGGCTTCATATCCATCCTCGGTATTAATGAATGCAATTCCTGCAAAAGTGGCCGGTGTTGGCGAGTTGATTATGGTAGTGCCTGCCCCTCACGGCGAGCTCAATGATCTCGTGTTGGCGGCCGCATTTTTGGCGGGTGTGGATCGGGTTTTTACCATTGGCGGTGCGCAAGCCATTGCAGCGCTTGCTTATGGCACTGAAACGATACCCGCGGTTGCTAAAATAGTTGGCCCAGGCAATATCTATGTTGCAACTGCAAAGAAACTTGTGTTTGGCCAAGTAGGTATAGATATGATTGCAGGGCCATCAGAAATTTTGATTGTCTGTGATGGTAAAACTAATCCAGATTGGATCGCAATGGATTTGTTTTCTCAAGCAGAGCATGATGAAAATGCACAGGCTATTTTAATAAGTAATGATAGTGAGTTTCTGCACGCGGTTGAACAAAGCATTAATGTATTGTTGCCGAGTATGGAGCGAGCTGAAATAATTAAAGCATCACTTTCGGGTAGAGGGGCATTAATTAAAGTTGAGGATTTAACTCAGGCTGCGGATATTGTAAATATAATTGCACCTGAACATTTAGAGTTGTCAGTTGAAGAGCCGGAAGCTTTAAGTGAGCATATTCGTCATGCCGGCGCTATTTTTATGGGTCGATATACAGCTGAAGCATTAGGCGATTATTGTGCGGGTCCTAATCATGTATTACCTACTTCTGGTACAGCACGCTTCTCATCTCCTTTAGGAGTTTACGATTTTCAAAAACGGACCAGTTTAATAAACTGCTCTCAAGTCGGTGCAGATGCCTTGGGTAAGACGGCATCGATATTGGCGCGCGGAGAAAGTCTAACGGCTCATGCTCAATCTGCAGAATATAGAATTAAGAAAGGTTAGCTTTGTAAGGTTTAAAGTACAAAAATAATTAATGACCTTTTAAACTTTTTTTCTTTTTTCACTATAATCATGACTATTAATAAAATAATTTCATCAGTTTTTCGTAAAGAAGTTTTAGCGATAGAGGCATACGTCGTCGCAGATGCGAAAGGATTGATCAAGCTAGATGCAATGGAAAATCCTTATGGTTGGCCTGAACATATTAAAAATAACTGGCTAGAAGCACTTAGAGATTGTCAGCTAAATCGCTATCCCGATCCTGATGCAAAAGAACTGAGTAAAATAATCAAGGAGCTGAATCAATTATCAGATCAGTTTGGTGTTTTATTGGGTAATGGTTCAGATGAAATAATTCAACTGTTATTAATGGCATTACCTCAAGAGGCTTATGTTTTAGCACCTGCTCCTGGTTTCGTCATGTACAAGCAACTGAGTGATAGTTTGGGGTTGAATTATCTAGGTATTCCTTTGTTGGCTAATAATTTTGATTTAGATTTGCCGGCCATGTTATCAGCAATAGAGGCGTATCAACCTTCAGTTATTTTTCTGGCTTATCCAAATAATCCAACGGGAAATTTATTTGCTAAAAGTGATGTTCTTGAAATCATAAAAAGAGCTAAAGGTTTAGTTGTAATTGATGAAGCCTATGCTCCCTTTGCGGGTGCTAGTTTTATCAATGAATTGGAACACTACGGTAATATGTTGGTGATGCGTACCGTTTCTAAATTGGGATTAGCCGGTTTACGTTTGGGATATATCATGGGCAATGCTTTGATTATTGAGCAGCTCAATAAAATTCGATTGCCTTATAATATTAATAGCCTCAGTCAAATTAGTGCAATCTTTGCATTAACACATAAAAAATTATTTGAGGAACAAACACAAAATATTTGTGATGAAAGAGCGAGTGTTTATAAGCAACTTAATGAACTCAAAGGGATTGTCGCTTACCCAAGTGCAGCAAATTTTATTTTGTTCAAAACGCCAAAAGAGACTGCGACAGAGATTTTTTTATCGATAAAGCGACAAGGGATCTTAATTAAAAATATGAGTGGTCAGCGTGGTTTATTAGATGATTGTTTGCGAGTAACTATTGGCAAGCCAGAAGAAAATAAAGCCTTTATGAGTGCTTTAAAGTTGAGCCTAGAAGATTTAGCGCTCTAGATCTACAAGACTTGATTCTTGATAAGTCGCCAGAATGTCGTTTTATTACAGGGTTTTAATTTCTCGTGTGAGCGCATGATTTAGGCGTTATAGGCTAAGCAAATTTGAGTAGAAAAGTAAGGCCTGTTTAAACGATCTTAAACAATTATCCACAAGCGCTTCAAATTCACATGCTTCTAGTGGTATATTGACACAAAATAAAAAAATGAGCTGTAAAGCCATGGATAAAATCAGGAGAGTTTTATAATGAATAATAAAGGCGTCGATAAATCCAAGCGCCAGTTTTTAACTTCGGCTTTAACCGTTGTTGGCGCTGTTGGCTCAGGCTATTTAGCCGTTCCTTTTCTTGCTCAAATGCAACCTAGCGTTAAAGCAATGGCTGCTGGAGCACCTGTAGAAGTTGATATTAGTAAAATGGAAGTTGGTCAGCTTATTAGAGTTGCATGGCGCGGCAAGCCAGTTTGGGTGCTTAACCGAACGCCTGAGGTGCTGGTTACTTTAACAACGTTAGATAGCGAGCTTAGAGATCCCTTGTCTGATGAGTCAGACCAACCGGAGTCTAGTAAAAATCCAGGAAGATCGTTGAAGCCCGAAATTTTTGTTGCAGTGGGCTTGTGTACGCATCTGGGTTGTTCGCCTACATTTCGACCAGAAGTCGCCCCTGTTGATCTTGGTGATAAATGGAAAGGTGGTTTTTTCTGTCCGTGTCATGGTTCTTGGTTTGATTTGGCAGGTCGCGTATATCGTGGCGTTCCTGCTCCTACTAATTTGGAAATACCGCCATATCGCTACATAAGTGATACACGGATAATCATTGGCGAAGTCGCTGAGGAGAAAACAGCATGAAACCAACCCGTTTAACTGAGTGTGGTAACTGGGTATTAGATCGATTCCCTGTGACTAAGTTCTGGAATGATCATATGGCGCATTACTATGCGCCTAAAAACTTTAATTTTTGGTATTTCTTTGGCTCATTGGCATTACTGGTTTTAGTTAATCAGATAATTACTGGTATTTTGCTGACGATGAACTACAAGCCAGATGCAAAACTTGCGTTTGATTCTGTAGAGTACATTATGCGAGATGTACCTTGGGGTTGGTTGGTGCGTTATATGCACTCAACGGGTGCGTCTGCATTTTTTATTGTCATTTATTTACACATGTTTAGAGCCTTGATTTACGGCTCTTTCAAGCATCCACGAGAGTTGATCTGGATTTTTGGCATGTTACTATTTGTAGCGCTAATGGCTGAAGCCTTTATGGGATATTTGCTACCTTGGGGGCAAATGTCATTTTGGGGTGCACAAGTTATTATTTCATTATTTAGTGCAATTCCAGTGATAGGCGATGATTTGTCACTGTGGATTAGAGGTGATTATGTTATTGCTGATGCTACGCTAAATCGATTTTTTGCTTTTCATGTAATAGCCGTGCCGCTGGTATTAGTGATGCTGGTTTTTATGCACTTAGTGGCGCTGCATGAAGTGGGTTCAAATAATCCTGATGGCATTGAAATCAAAGAATCTAAAGACCCGTGGGGCCATCCAGTCGACGGTATTCCTTTTCATCCCTATTACACGGTTAAAGATTTAGTCGGCGTTGGCGTATTTTTATTGTTTTTTGCCACAGTTATTTTTTATATGCCTGAAGTAGGTGGTTACTTTTTAGAGCATGCCAACTTTATTCCAGCTGATCCGATGAAAACCCCGGAGCATATTGCGCCTGTTTGGTACTTCACACCTTTTTACTCTATTTTGAGAGCGATTCCCGATAAGTTTGCCGGTGTTATTGGTATGGGGGGGTCTATTGTTGTGCTGTTTTTGATGCCTTGGTTGGATCGTTGCAAGGTGAAGTCGATACGTTACCGTGGTGGCATATTTAAAAAAGCGTTGTTTTTATTTGTGATTAGCTTTTTAGCATTAGGGTATTTGGGTACGCAACCGGTAACACCCGTAGCAACAACGCTGGCTAGATTATTTACGACGATTTATTTTGGTTTTTTTCTGTTAATGCCGATCTATACTCGTTGGGAAAAAACTAAGCCTGTACCGAAAAGCCTTACTAAAGTTCAAAGTCTTGAGGAGCAGTTACACGCCCTTGAAGAACAACTGCCGGCTTTAATTGAGGAAATTACTGAGTTAAAAAGCTCCAACACAGAGATAGGGCATCCTGCCTTTAAAAGTACCTTTTTTAGTAGAAGGCCTAACCCACAGGGTATGGTTCATGTTATGAGCCGATTGGCTAAAAAATTAAAAGGGAGTCTCGACTAATATGAAAAATTTAATAACATTAATTTTATTAGTAACCTTATCTTTTGGGGTTGTCGCTTCTGAAGAAGTAGAACTTCAAGAGGCGGATATTGATCTTTCTGATAATGAATCATTACAGCGAGGTGCAAAGCATTTCGTAACCTATTGTTTAGGCTGCCATTCTGCTAAACACATGCGATATTTGCGTTTTGCCATGGATGTGGGCGTTGATCAAAAGAAAATGTTAGAAGATATTGCACCGGAAGGTGCGAGTATTTATGATCAACTTCATAGTGCAATGAATAAGCATGATGCTGAGAAATGGTTTGGAGTTCAACCGCCTGACTTATCTTTAATTGCTAGGTCGCGTGGAGCTGATTGGCTCTATAGCTATTTAAAAAGTTATTACAGTGACACCGCTAGGCCATTTGGTGTGAATAATTTAGTGTTTGAAGACACGGCCATGCCTAACCCTTTATGGCAGTTGCAAGGTGAGCAGCACGCTGAAATTAGAAAGACTATTTATGGTGAATACACTAAACTCGTTCTTGATGATCCAGGTACTTTGACAGAAAGAGAATTTGATGTTTTTGTTAATGACTTGGTTAATTTTCTGGTTTATGTAGGTGAACCGGTTCAGTTAGAAAGAGAGCGTCTTGGAAAATACGTAATAATTTTCTTACTTATGTTCTTGGTAATTGCATATTTATTGAAAAAAGAATATTGGAAGGACGTCGATTAATTTTTTTGTTAGGAAAACAAGGACGTTTTCTCGAATCACATTTTACCCCCCATCAAATCGATATAACGCCATCATCAAAAGACCTCTTGTATATGCTACAATAACTTTTCTTATCGCTTTATACGTCCCAAGAGGTTGCTATTCGTGGCAAATATTATTACTCGTAAATCTGTAATGACGCTTTTTTCTTCTCCAACCTGCGCAATGAGTCATTGTGCTCGCTTTGTATTACACGAGAAAGCGGTAGCTGCAGACATAGAATATTATGACCCGACAGATCCACCTGAGGATTTACTTGAATTAAATCCGAGCGGCACGTCTCCTACATTGATCGAACGTGATTTAGTGCTGTATGACTCGCGAATTATTATGGAGTATTTGGATGAGCGATTCCCGCATCCACCCTTACATCAAATGGATCCCGTTTCTCGTGCTAACGCAAGAATGCAGATAAAAATAATAGATCTGAATTGGTATCAATTACTCGATGAGATTTTATACTCTGGAGAAAAAAAATCTGCACGTGCTAAAAAAATGCTAAGAGAAAGTATTGTTTCTAATGCGCCTGTTTTTGCAGATAAACCTTATTTTATGAGTGATGAGTTTTCATTAATTGATTGTGCAATTGCACCATTGTTATGGAGATTGCCTAGTTTAGGCATTGATGTGTCAACACCTAATGAGGCAATAACTAATTACGCTCAGAGAATATTTAAGAGACCCGCATTTAAGCGTAGCTTGAGTGAAATTGAAAAAGAAATGACAGAGTTTTTAAAATAATTAGCGAACCATGACTTCTTTAAAGCCTTATTTAATCCGCTCTATTTATCAATGGATTATCGATAATAATCTTACTCCCTATCTATTGGTTGACGCAGAGAATAACCAAGCAATTCTCCCTAAGCAATTGATTGAAGATGGCAAAATACTTTTAAATATTAGGCCAGAAGCTATACAGGGACTTTCCCTTGAAAATAATGCTATCGAGTTTAATGCTAGATTTAGTGGAAAACCGATGCATATTTTTGTCCCTATCGTTGCAGTGATGGCTATTTATGCTAAAGAAAATGGTAAAGGTATGGTTTTTGATCAGGAAGATGAAGGTTTCGACGAACCACCTCCACCTGAAATTAAACCGCCTAGTCGACCTGCTTTAAGGGTAGTAAAATAAAGTACCGTTCAATCTATTGATCAATCAAATAGGGCGCTCAGGAAAAAGAAAAAGTAAGCGAATAATTCTTTGATGGATTAAAAAGTTCGCAGATGAATCCCAAAGAGATACTGTATGGATAAATGTTTTATTTGATAGATAATTACTGCGATAACTCTGCGCAAATAAGAGTCCCCCAACTATTCAATATTAGTAAGTAGATAATGCATAGCAGCGGTATTATTCCAGCTTATGATAATTCAAACGTGCTTGGAAATTAGCTCCCCAATGGATAACGATCAAAAATCGATACTAATAACCAAAAATTGGTTAAGTAGCCTTATTATTGAATATAAAATTTGTCCATTTGCAAAACGTGAATTTGATAGAGGAAGTATTCATTATGTTGTTAATCAAGATACTGAGGTTGAAAGCTGTCTTTTAAATTTAATGGTGGAATTTGATCGTTTGAACATTGATTCAACTATTGAAACGACCTTATTGATTTATGAGAATTCGTTCAAATCGTTTGATGATTATTTAGATTTTCTTGAGCTTGCAGAAACTTTTCTATTTGAGCAAGATTATGAAGGTGTTTACCAATTAGCTAGTTTTCACCCTGATTATTGCTTTGAAGGTTCTAAGCAGGACGATCCGGCAAATTATACGAATCGTTCTCCTTACCCAATGTTACATTTATTAAGAGAGTCAAGTATTGATAAGGCAGTCGCTATCTATCCACATCCAGAAAATATCCCGCAACAAAATATTAAATTAATGCGTGAATTGGGGCTTAACAAATTACAAGCTTTATTAATTGCTTGTTATTCAAACCAACAATAATCAATAAAGCTTTTTCGTAAGTTAAGTGCGGTTAATGTTTTCAGCGTTGTCGTAGTCTAAAAACCCAAAGGATTGTTAGGGTCAACGCCCTCCATAAAAGGTAAGCGCCTATTTTGGTTGGTAAGTTGATAAATTTTTCCTAACCAGTTGTTGAAAACCCCTTTTGCAGTATCTTTCCACGTATTATCAATGTGTTCGAAAATTTGGTTTTCGGGAAACTTATCTAGGGATGCCCCTGTTTTTTTAGCTGACCTCACCTGTTGTTCATAATCAGTAAATACAAGTTGTAAAGCTTCATTAAAATAATGTTCTGGGAAGGCTGGATAGTCAGGTCTTTCATCGTGATAAAATCGAATAACTTCACGCTTGTACTCTTTTAACAGGCTGATGTCATCGTATTCTGGGTGACCTTGAAAAAAAACAATGCGAAAACCGTCAGGACTGACGGCTAGATGAACCCCCGCCTCATTGCTGGCGGCGAGGACCTGCAAACCACACGACTCCATATCACTTTGAAAAATCTCATTAAAACGTGAATGAGGCACATCAAATCGCGTGTTAATTTCTGCTACTAGGGGGTGATTTTTGTTGATTAATTTGTGCGAAAATACGCCCCAGCGCTTGGCGGGTAGGCGAGTACGTTCAATGCCATAGCAATATTGAATAACGGCATGGGTCGCAAGGCAGGAACAAAGCACAGAGGTCACATTTTCTTTAGCCCAAGAAAATACCTCTATTAAGGGTTGCCAGAAATCTTCTTCAGGTAGTCTAGAATGTGTGACATTGGCACCGCTAATAATCAGAGCATCTAGGCCATCTAGTTTTATTTGTTCGAAAGACTCGTAGTATTGCTCAATGTGCTTAAGAGTCTCAGGGCTTCTTTCTATACCTTGTATGGTAAAAAGATGAACATGAAATTGAACAATCTGGTTACAAGCGCCTACTAAACGAAAAAATTGTCGCTCCGTGGCTTCTAACGCAGCATCAGGCATCATGTTCAGCAAGCCTATGTGCATTTCTCTAATATCTTGCTGGCTGGCGCGGTCGGGCGCTAATACTTCTTCACCTTCTTCTCGAAGCCTTTGAAAGGTTGGTAAATCAATATGAGCAACTAGAGGCATAATGATTTTTTATAAGTATTCATGACTGTGCTGCCAGTGCATTGGTTATTAATTGGATAAAATCAGCTTCATTATTTACGTTAGCGACATCACTCGCGTCAAGTGTATAGCCATATTGATCAGCAATATTTTGATAGCGAGGCAGTCTGGATTTAAATAACTCTGGAAAAACCCAAGAAACAAAATCATCGGGGGGTATGCAGTCTGTAGAGGCGTAGTTTTTAAGGTCCATAAATTGAGTTAGTTTTTCATCAAGAAAAGCTTCTCTATAATATAGCGGCTTAGGGTCGGTTTTAGCGCGCTCAACAATGGTTTGTTCTAATGCGGGTGGAATTTTAATGTAAAGAATTAATGTATTTTGCGCAAGAGTATCTAAAACTTCCGGACTATCTAGTTCGCAAACACTACCGCCCGCATCATTGATAAAATGGTGATAACCATAAATGTCTTCAGCTTTATGAATAAATTCTGGAACATCGTTCATGGCCGCTACTTCAGCTTGATGATGTAATGATTGTCGGCGTTTGAACTCTTGTAAAGATAAGCCACCTTTCTCTGGGTTGCCAACTTTACTAAGAAAAGTAGAGACAGGAGCCAAATTATCGACGGTAATTTTGTTTGAAATATAAATTGAATCAGATAATAAAAGTTCTCGTAAAAATGGAACGCTCATTGCCTGACGTTTGATATTGTCTAGAATGGGTTCGCGTAGATATTTCGTACCTATCCGATAATCGCCGGAATAGTGAAACCATTTAGCTTTAGGTAATTTATTAGCTAAGGTTGTTTTGCCTGCGCCGGACATGGCCAGTAACGTAATTCGTTTTGATGGCCAGTTTAAAAATTCCTCAGGGCTCATTTTCATGCAAAAGTTTCCTCATTCGTCCAGATAGTCATCGATATCAATATCTTCAGGATTAGGTTTATGTTCATCAGTATCAGAATAACCTAGGTCATCAATTTCAAGGTCGTCAAAAGGAGCACTCCAGTCCTCTGGGGCCTCAATGTAATCGAAAACAGAGCCAAACCAGCTTTCGTTATCAAATTCACCAATATCGCCATTGAGGTATTGCACGTCAATAGAATCTTCTTTTTCATCGATAGCGACAACTTTAAACTTTAGGTTGTTTTCTAGGTCTTTATACCAGCTTCCGATAATAGGATCTGCGACTGTCGTCATGATAGTTACCTCAAATGTAGATCGTAATAATTAATAGAAAAATAAATTAGCGTTTTTAAAGGTCTGAAGAGCTAAAAGTAACTGTGGAAGGTATAACGCATTGTGAGTTATTTTTTAACTTATAGTTATAAAGTAAGTCAGGCTTCCTTGCAAGTTTATGCAGTATCCTTTGCCAAATACGACACCAAATATCTTTATTGCAATATAAGCCTAATGATGTTTAAAATGGAAATGTCGAATCATTAGTTTGTAGATTTTGTTGTCTTTATAGGTGTCTCGAAAAAATGGTCTCGACAATTTAATTTTTTAAAATACTGAGGATTATAATAATGAAAAAATTAGTATCTGTATTTGCAGGAATTTTATTGTGTGCAAGCACGACTGTTTTTGCTGAAGAGCATTTAAATGCGGCTCTCGAGCACGCTAACGGAGCAGTAACGGAAGGTCAGGCAGGTTCGGCTTCTAAGTTGGCAGTGCATGCGAAGGCAGCTCTAGATCATTCGCTGGCCGCTTCCTTAGTGGCTAAAAGCATCCCTAAAAACCATATAGACGCAGCATCAAAATCTTTGCAAGATGCTATTGATCACAGTGCGTTAAATCATGTCGCTCCAGCAACTAAATCAGCAGAAGAAGCGGTTGCTCATTTAAGTGCAGCAAAAAAATAATAGGTAAAGTAACAAGTTTCGGGCGAGTTAATCTCGCCCGTTTTATTTCTGGAGACTAATTATTTGTTAAGACGCCGTAATATAGATTGTTAAGCGGAATAAGCCTTAATTGCAAATCAAGACTATTTTGAGGATAATACTTAGTTAAGTATATTTTATATGCTACCTGATTTATCCTGTAACACGCCATACTTTCTCCACTGGGTGAGTATGTAAGCCTTGGAATACGCAATGAAAAAGACCATGTATGAAAAAATTTGGGACAGTCACCTTGTAGTTGACGAGACTGGCCAAGCCCCTCTGATTTATGTTGATCGTCATCTTATGCATGAGGTAACGAGTCCTCAAGCTTTTGAAGGTTTAAGATTATCAGGCCGTAAAGTCCGCAATCCACATAGCATACTTGCGACTATGGATCACTGTGTGCCAACCAAGAACCGAGATTTGCCGATCGCAGATCCTATCGCTAGAAAACAAATTGAAACCATGGCTGAAAATTGCCTTGAAAATGGCTTGAATCTTTATGATATGAAAAGCCCAAATAATGGTGTTATTCATGTTGTTGTGCCTGAACACGGTTTTGTTCACCCTGGAATGGTTGTTGTTTGTGGTGATAGCCATACCGCAACGCATGGTGCTTTTGGTGCACTTGCCTTTGGTATAGGTACGTCCGAGGTTGAGCATGTAATGGCGACTCAGACCTTGCCACAGAAAAAATCTAAAACCATGCAGGTCGTTGTTAATGGAGCATTATCTAAATATGCTTCTGCCAAAGATATTGCCTTGGCAATTACCGGTAAAATTGGTACAGCAGGCGGTACAGGTTACGTTATTGAATATACGGGCTCAGCGATTAGAGATCTTTCAATGGAAGGTCGCATGACATTGTGCAATATGGCTATAGAGGCCGGAGCAAGAGCTGGCTTAGTTGCACCGGATGAAAAAACGTATGAATATTTAAAAGGTCGTGAATTTGCACCCTCTGGCCAATATTGGGATCAGGCTTTGGCTTATTGGAAAAGTTTGGCCAGTGACGAAGGCGCAGTATTTGATGCCACTATTACGTTGGCTGCTGCAGATATTGCACCGCAAGTATCGTGGGGAACATCACCAGAACAGGTCGTTGGCGTTGATGGCCTTGTCCCAGCACCGGAAAGTTTTACCGATGAAATAAAGCGTAAAGCATGTGAAAGTGCTTTGGCTTATATGGGTTTAACCGCTAATACTAAAATAACAGACATTCCTGTTGATCTTGTTTTTATTGGCTCTTGCACCAATGGTCGTATAGAAGATTTTAGAATAGCGGCGGAAGTAGCAAAAGGTACAAAAGTTGCACAAGGTGTTATAGCGATTGCGGTGCCAGGTTCTTATCATGTTAAGAAACAGGCTGAAGATGAGGGTTTAGATAAGATCTTTATTGAGGCTGGCTGGGAATGGCGTGATCCCGGATGTTCAATGTGCCTGGCAATGAATGGTGATGAATTAACCAAAGGTCAGCGTAGTGCGTCAACTTCAAATCGTAATTTTGAAGGTAGACAGGGCAAAGGCGGTCGGACTCATTTAGTTTCACCTGCAATGGCTGCTGCAGCCGCTTCGGCAGGTCATTTCGTCGACATTCGTAACCTTTAATATAGATAGGCAGGCCGGAAATTATGGAACCTTATAAAAAACATGAAAGTATCGCGGCTTTAATGGACCGCAGTAATGTTGATACTGATCAGATTATACCTAAGCAGTTTTTAAAAAAAGTAGAGCGTAGTGGTTTTGGCGTTCATCTATTTCATGACTGGCGTTTTAATGATGATGGCACTGATAATGCAGAGTTTGAGTTAAATAAACCAGCTTTTAAAGGCGCCAATATTTTGGTTGCTGGCGATAATTTTGGTTGTGGCTCCTCTCGTGAACATGCGCCTTGGGCAATTGCTGATTATGGTTTTAATACCATTATTTCAACCAGTTATGCAGATATCTTTTATAACAACTGTTTTAAAAATGGTATTTTGGCCATTAAAGTTGATAAAGAGCAGTTGGATAAGTTAATGATTGAAATTAGCGCTAATGAAGGCGTTCGATTTATTGTTGATCTTGAAAATCAGCAGGTCATTACACCAGCAGGCAATGGTTTTAGCTTTGAAATTGATCCATTTCGTAAAGGTAATTTGTTAAGCGGTTTGGATGATATTGGCTTAACCTTAAAGCATGTTGATAAAATTTCTGCCTACGAAATACAACATAAGCAAACTTATCCTTGGCTTTGGGCTTAAAGAGTTGTTGGCTTGCTAATTAAGTAACGTTGAAAAAAAACCCCTAGCATTCATAGAATGCTAGCTAATTACAGATTATAAAGAGTCGATCTAGAAAACTCTTTTTAATCTGTGATTGCTAACAAGGTGGGGAGCTATAAAATACTTTCACAATCTCCTAGTGTTTGTTCTACATAATAAATCCGTTTAATAATACAGGTTAAAGGTATGTCCACAGATTCAAGATCGATACAGTTGATGGACACCACCTTAAGGGATGGTGAGCAAACTCAGGGTGTTTCATTTACGCCAACGGAGAAAGTCAATATTGCCAAAGTCTTGTTGCAATCACTTAGGGTTGATCGCATTGAGGTTGCTTCGGCACGCGTTTCGCAAGGTGAGAAGGAAGCCGTCACCAATATCAATCAGTGGGCTCAACAAGAGGGTTTTGTGGGTTGCGTAGAAGTTCTTGGCTTTGTTGATCATACCAAAAGTGTTGATTGGATTTTGGAAACGGGTGGTGGCGTTATCAACCTACTGACTAAAGGCAGTGAAAAACACTGTCGAGAGCAGTTGGGAAAAACACTTGCTGAGCATACGGATGAGATTTTAAAAACGGTTAATTACGCACTGGAAAATGGCCTAAAGGTTAATGTTTATCTCGAAGATTGGTCGAATGGCTATCAAGATAGTCCGGATTATGTTTATGGATTAATGGATAGTTTGCGATATTCAGGGATTAAGCATTTTATGTTGCCTGATACACTCGGTGTTTTATCGCCTGAAGAAGTATTCAATAACTTGAGCGACATGTGTAACCGCTATCCTGAATTGCAATTTGATTTTCATCCTCATAACGATTATGGCTTGGCGACGGCTAATGTAATGGCGGCTGTTCGTGCGGGGGTCAGCGCTATCCATTGCACTATTAATTGTTTAGGTGAACGAGCCGGTAATGCTTCACTTGCAGAGGTTGCAGTGGTGTTACGCGATAAGATGAATATGCAACTTGCTATTGATGAAAGCCATATTGTGCGTATTAGCAATATGGTTGAAAATTATTCTGGAAAAAGAGTTGCCGCCAATGCACCGATTATTGGTGCAGATGTTTTTACTCAAACCGCAGGAATTCATGCGGATGGTGATCAAAAAGGGGGGTTATATAAAACTCGCTTAGGTCCTGAAAGGTTCTCGCGTACCCGAAGTTATGCCTTAGGGAAAATGAGTGGGAAAGCCTCATTGAAGAAAAATCTAGAGCAGTTAGAGCTCGATCTTTCGGAAGAAAATCAGAAAAAAGTGTTGGAACGTATTGTTAGTTTGGGCGATTCAAAACAGACGATTACTACCGATGACTTACCTTTTATTATTGCTGATGTATTAGAAAGCAAAAACTATCAACATATTAAATTGTTAAACTGTTCTATCACTAGCGGTCTAGACCTAGAGTCAACGGCCAGTATCAAAGTGAATGTTAATGGTACTAAACACATTGCATCAGGATCAGGTAATGGCGGATTTGATGCTTTTATCGATGCGATTAACAAAGTGATGGTTCATCATAATTATCGTTTGCCAGCTTTAGTAGGGTATGAAGTTAGAATTCCAAGAGGTGGCAATACCAATGCTTTGACGGAATGTGTTATCACTTGGGATTGCGGGGGGGAATTAAGAAAAACACTTGCCGTACATGCTAATCAGGTTTTCTCTGGTGTTTTGGCAGCCCTTAAAATGATTAATATGCAGTTACATGAGCTTGCCTCAAATCCAGTTGAAAAATAACGGAATAATGTAAGCGATGATGGCTAGTTCATCTTTGTTAGTTTGGGTGTAACGTAAATTATTTAAAATAAACTACATCTTTAGAATTTATAAGGCAAGTGGGTTAGATAATGAGTAAGCAAAAGTTATCGTTACAGGATCAATTATTAAAATCCGGTTTGGTGAGCTCTGCCGTGGCCAAAAGTGCAAAATCGGATAAACACAAACAAACTCAGCAACAACGTAAGAACAATGTAACTATAGTTGATGAGGCGAAAGAGTTAGTTAAAAAAGCACAGGCAGAAAAAGCTGAAAGAGACCGTGAGCTTAATCAATTAAAAACCCAACAAGAAGAGCAAAAACATCTTGTCGCACAAGTTAAACAATTGATTGAGTTGAATAAACTACCCAAAGATGCAGATGGTGTGGGTTATCATTTTAGTGATAATAATAAAGTAAAAACGTTATATGTTTCTGCTGTAATGCGTGAGCAAATTATTACCGGTAAGTTAGCTATCGTAAAGGCAGGAGATGGCTATGAAGTCGTCTCGGTAGAAGTAGCCAAGAAAATAAGCTTACGAGATGCTCTTATTGTTATTGTTGATAACGAGTTATCCACTGTTGTTGATACAAATCAAGATGATCCTTATGCAAATTACCAAATACCCGATGATTTGGTTTGGTAATCGTTCGTAAGTAGAATACGATTTTTTTAGGTATAGTTTATGGCGTTAAGACATTAACCCATGCTCTGCAAAAGAGTAAGGATCTCCATCACCAATTATAAAATGATCGAGTACTCTAATATCAAATAAGGCTAACGCTTGCTTGAGTTTTTCGGTGATTTGTTTGTCAGATTGACTGGGTAGGGTGATACCCGAAGGGTGATTATGAGCAAAAATGACAGCCGCTGCATTATGATAAAGTGCTTGCTTGACCACTTCTCGTGGATAAACGCTTGCACCATCAATGGTGCCTCTGAATAGTTCATCGAGTTTAATAACTCTGTGTTGGTTATCCAAAAATAAGCAGGCAAAAACTTCGTAGCTATAACCGCGTAATTGAGCACTGAGATAAGCTTTGGTAATTTCAGGGCTAGTGAGAGCGTTACCACGATCAAGTACTTCTTTAAAATGGCGTTTGGCCATTTCAAGTACTGCTTGCAGTTGAGCGAATTTAGCGCTACCTAAACCTAAGCCCCTGCAAAATTGTTGCTGATCGGCATTAAGTAGGCCCTTTAAAGAACCAAAATCTGATAGTAATTCGCGAGCTAAATCGACGGCTGATTTACCGGGCGTGCCGGTGCGTAAAAAAATGGCGAGTAACTCTGCATCCGTTAAGGCCGCTGAGCCCCGTTGCAGTAGTTTTTCTCTAGGTCTGTCTTCTGCCGGCCAATCTTTAATAGCCACGTGATGCACTCTTCTCTGTTTTAAAATTAAAGCATAGAAGAGTTTCCTTGGGGATACTAGCTTTTCGCTAAAGGTTGAGGTCGCTTAACCCAGGATGATGGTCTGGGCGATCGCCCTTAGGCCAGCGAAATTTCCGTTCAGCTTCCTTAATGGCGATGTCGTTGATGCTGGCATAACGACACTGCATCAAGCCATTTTTATGAAACTCCCAGTTTTCATTACCATACGATCTAAACCATTCGTTACTTGAGTTGTGCCATTCGTAAGCAAAACGCGCTGCGATGTGGTTGTCATTAAATGCCCAGAGCTCTTTTATTAAGCGGTAATCAAGTTCTTTTGACCATTTGTGGGTCAGAAAATCAATAATTTGTTCACGACCAACAATAAATTGATTGCGGTTTCGCCATAAACTATCAATGGTATAAGCTAGGGCCACTTGTTGTGGCGCTTGATTGTTCCAAGCATTTTCAGCGAGACGTACTTTTTGTAGGGCTGTTTCTCGGGTAAAGGGTGGAATTGGCGGGCGTGTTTCAAGGGTGTTATTCATTGAAGACTCCTGATGTAGCGATAGTAGGAATTAAGGGCTAACTAGTCCCGCAATTTCATTATTTTTTAGTGAGGGTTGGTCGAGTAAATGTGATAACCAGGCCTCAGCGGCTACCTGATTAGTTTTTAGAATATTATTAGGAAAAAAGCCAATAATTAAGACTAATAAGGCAGGTATGCATAGCAGGCTTAGTTCACGGGGCCGTAAATCTTGTAGTTGGCCAACTGATTTTTGAGTAATAGGGCCAAAAAAGACCTGACGACTAAACGATAACATGTAGGCCGCACAGAGGATAGCGCCTGCTAGTGCAGTAATACCCAAGCTGTGATGCGCTATTAATGCACCGATAATTATTAATAGTTCTGCGGGAAAACCATTAGTGCCAGGAACGCCCATGCTAGCGAGTGCAAATAGAAAATAAAAGCTGGTGAGTCTGGGCATTACTTTAGCCAAGCCACCTAGGTGGATGATCTCAGTGCTTCCGACTCGATGCTGAATAAACCCAGCGATTAACATGAGGGAGCTAGAAATCAGAGTAAAATTAAAAAGTTGAAAAATAGCGCCTTGAATACCTTGTATAGTTAACGAGGCTATGCCGATAATAACTAAGCCAACATGACTGATACTTGCGTAAGCTAATAATCGTCGTAAATTGGTTTGTTGTAAAGCAATTAATGCGCCATAAATCAGGGTAATAGCGCCTAAGATGCCCAATATCCAACTGTATTCGACAGCCGCGGAGGGCGCTAAAGGCATTGCAAAGCGCAAAATGCCATAGATACCTAACTTAAGTCCAATTAATAAGGCCGTTACTTGAGTGGGTCCTTCCATGGTGACGGTGGGTAGCCATGTATGGAAAGGGACTAAAGCGGCTTTAACTGAAAAACCTAGCAGCAGCAGTCCAAAGACAATCGTTTGTAAATTATCGGGTAATTGTGTTTCTAAGAGAACGGGTAAGTTGAAGGATAGGTCTTGAGGGACCGCTCCTCCTACATCAATAGCGTGATTAATAGCTAGAATAATAAAGCCAAATAATAAAGGTATACCGCCAAACAACATAAAGAGCGTGTATTTAGTCGCTGCATTTCTACGTTTTGGCCCTATCCCCCATAGGCCTATGAGAAAGAAGAGGGGGGGTAATGTTAGCTCCCAAAATAAAAAGAAGAGAACAGTATCCAATGCAGAAAATACGCCGATAGTGATACCTTCCAGCGCGAGCAATAAAGCAAAGTGAAGGCGTTGTAAGTGTTGTATGGAATTCCAAGAGGAAACAATAGTTATGAGGGTTAAGAGAGCTGACATAGGTAAAAATAATACCGAGATGCCATCAATACCCATTAGAAACTCGATATTTAAGCTGGGTATCCATGGATAATGTTCTACAAGTTGGAATGTATTGCCCTCAGAGGCATTGAATAAGGCTAGCGTAAGCAGTGTCAGTAGCAGTTCTAAAATGGCAGTAACGACGGCAATTTTCTTAGCCAGTTGTATATTGCGGACTAACGCTATGGTAACTGCACCTATTAAAGGCAGCAGGATAGCTAGGCTGAGCAGAGGGAAAACACTATTATTCATGTTGATTGTCTTTGGCTGGTTCAGCGTTATGGCCAGATTGTTGTGTGCTGTGCATAGGATAATGTTCACCTATATCGGTTGCTTCTTGGTCTATATAGTTTAACCAAGGCGTTGTATAGAAACCGGTGATAATAAGCAAGGAACAGATAGCTACGGTAATAATGCGTTCTTTTCTGACGGGATGGTGAAGACTGCTGTAAGGATGCTGAAATCTTTTGGGAGAGGCTATAAATATCTGTTGAAAGGCACGGAGTAAAAATGCGGTAGCCAGCACGTTACCGATTAATATCACAATGGCGAGTAACCAACCATCTTCTTCAATGACACCTTCAATAAGTAAATGAGCGGCATCATATCCAGGCGTGCCAGGCATAACCATCGTACTAAGAGCCGAAATTAAAAATAATATAGCGACCGTTGAGTTAGCATCGAATAGTCCGCCTAAGCGAGGTATAAAGGCGGTGCGAGTTCGTTCATAAATTAAACCAACACTAAATAGCATGCCGGCTGTGGCAAGTCCGTAAGCAACAGACAGTAAGATACTGCCTTCCAATCCGTATTCATTAAAGCAGAAAATACCAATCACTAGCATGCCCGTATGGCTTACAACTGCAAAGGCAAGTAGTCTTCGGATGTTAATTTGCATGAGCGCCAGTAATGCGCCGTAGAGAATACTGATTAAACTTAAGGTTAAAACAAAGTCGGCCCATTGTTCAGCAACGCCAGGCACTAAGGGTAAAATAAAACGAATGACCGCATAAATACCTAGTTTTAGTCCGACTATAAAAATAGCGCTACTGGCAACAGTCCCTTGTTCTGCAAGTAAAGGGAGCCAGCCGTGAAATGGAAATAGTGGCATGCGAATGGCAAAGCCAAAAAACAACAGTATAAAAATCAATACTTCGTCATGTAAATATGCGTTATTTTGTTTGAGTGTTAACCAATCAAACGTAAGCGCATGTTCGGAATCAATTAAACCAAAACCAAGTAGCAAAAAGCCCGCCAGTGTCATCAGTAAGCCACTACCCCAATATTGAAGCAGTAATGTGATAACCCAGCGTCTATTCTGACCAGTACCCGCATGCCTATTTAATAAAATGACAGGGATGAGTTCCAGTAAGCACCATAACCAAAATTGCATCAGATTGAGTGCGACAAAAGCCCCGATTAAAATACCCTCATAGCCAAGCAAACAGGCAATAAATAAGCGATCAGTCACATGCCTAGTAATCAAGGTATAAACTAAGGCGAGTAACGTTAATACGGCTGTTAAGGGTACAAATAGAATATTTGCGCCATCAACACCAACACTGTAACTAAACCAGCCTAAGTGGAATTGTTCCGCCAGATGAATACCTGGATTTCCTGAATCAAAAATAGCGAGCAGATATAAACTCAGGAAGGCGGTTAGTAATGTTCCAGCGAAGCCCAGTCTGAGTGCGGTTTTCGGCGAGCGAGAATAAAGTATGGTAACCATGGTTACAAGTGGAATTAAAGTAAGCACCGTTAGCAGTGGGAAGGTAGTCGTTTCTGACCAAAAAGTAATAAGAGGCGCGTCCATTAATGTCTCAAAAGGCAAGTAATAATGTTATTAATACAAAGAGTACTAGATAACGAGGTCTTAAGATCAACTGTTCGAATTTATTAGCGCTTTCCCCCAGTTTTCGACCATAGTGAATCGTATCTTTACCGATACCCCGTAATACAAAGTGGTCTTCAAACCAGTGGGCAATGCCTGCAAATAATTCAGTCAGTTTTCCTGCTAAGCCACTTCCTTGGGCAAACTGATCTATTTCATTATCAAGTCGGGCCCCTATTAATTGCTCTTCTAGTTGTGCGAGTGATGATATCGTTTTAATAGCTGGAGCGGGAGAGCCCATGACTTTATCGACGAAATGGTCATCAAAATAGCTAAGGTCGTGAGCTAATCGGCGAATGGGTCTAACTAAAGTCCAGTCAGTGATCTGATCAATCCAGAATCTTTGTAGGGAGGCTATATAAGCCCAGTGTAAACGTCCAATCGATGGGTTGATGGTTTTGATGGGGTTATTCATCACATTATGCATGAGTGATGGTGCTGTTAAGAATAGATAGCTTCTTACAATGGCATGCATACAAAGATGCCAACTTGCTAAGTCCCAAAAGCCCAAGCCACACTCTAGGATCATTAGCCCTAATTGACCGGAGGTGGCAAAAATCAAAGAGCTTTTGACATCAGTCTGTGTGAGGCCGACGATAAAGCTGAAAAGGGCTGTTAAGCCGCCTGATATAACAAGCAATGCCATTGCTAGTGGCGCTTGTTCATAAAGGGGTTCTAAGAGACAAACAAGATAAACCCCCGCATGAATCATGACGGCACCATAAAAAATAGCGCTGGAAGGTGTGGGACCTTCCATGGCTCTTGCTAGCCAAGGTGTAAAAGGCAGTTGCGCTGATTTTGCAAAGGCTGCAACAGTAAAGCACAAGGCAATTCCAGTTGCTTCATTTGAGCTGAGTTGTTCGGAAAAGGCATTTAACTCATTCCAGTTAATAGTATTAGCCCAGCTAAAACTGAATCCTGTTCCTAAAATAAAGCCCGCATCACCGATTCGATTAGTTACAAAAACCCGGGTTGCGTTTATGCCAGCAACGGGACGATCATATGCGTAAGCGATCAACAAATAGGAGCAGAGTCCGGCAATTTCCCAGCCGAAAAAAGTCCCCACAGCATTGCCGGATAAGACCAATAACAGCATCGCTGAAGAAAAAAGACTTAAGATAAAGAAAAATCGGTGGAAACCAGCTTCTCTGTGCATGTAGTTTATTGAAAAACGCATGATGATGACTAACAGTATGGAAAAAAGAGTCGCCAATACACTATTAAATCCCGTCGTAATAAAGTTAACTGATATCTTTAAGGTATCGCTGTTTAACCAGTTTCCAATGAGAAATGAACCCGTATTTTTTTCGGCTAAATCGGCGCCCAATAATACAAGCGTCAGTAAGCACGACATACTGATGGCCCACGT
>CAMDWT010000002.1 GCA_945877505.1 Crenothrix polyspora | reverse complement strand
AATTTCATTTTTCAATCCTTAAAGTTATTGATAGTAATGTTACTAGGCAAAGCCTCATAGCTAGAAACAACATAAAGAGTACCATAAGTAAAACATTAGGATACGGATGGTTATCTACTTGGCGGAACCAGTTACGGTTTTGTTATTTTAACGGGATAGGAAACTTTTTGGGGATGAATGGGGTGATACTGCAAAATCTGCACAAATGGTATGTTTGTAAGGTTTTTAAAGTGAATATTTAAACCATCGGAATAAGAGACTTAATGTTACGCACAACTAATGTTTGCGCCAGCTATTGCGAATCGGTTTTGATGTTTTCTTAAAATATTGCACGAATAGCTTGGAAAAAATTTCGGATTGCTAAAGCCCAAATTTTGGAAAAATTGCTGTTGCAATTAGTTATGGTTGTAACGGTTTGAGTCAGATTTACAGAGAAATTACATTAGTTTGATGGACTAGGTCATCACCAACCAATAGTAGCAACATTATTTAAATTAGCGAAGGCATTGAAAACCACGCCAAATGAACTTGTATTAGTTATTGAAATAAAGTTGAAACAAGGCGAGAAATAGATACGTCTGTATTTGATCTAAAGATTTGAATTTGGAATGTAGTTATTTTTCTTGGGGAGATCCAGTATCATTTAAAACACCGCCTTCTAGCATTTCAGCAAGAACTGCCGCTCAATACCATAGTTACAGCAATGGTAGATGGTGTGGTTCAGTGGTAAATAAAATTGTGGGTTGTTTATGCGTAGAGATCGACAAGCATTGGTGAGAGGATTTGAATTAAGTAATAGCTACAGCGTTTAAATTTGTTATCACGAGAGTTATCACGAAACCCATTTTTTAAAATTTAAACCCATTACTAAAAACCTCAACCCCCGAATTCATTGGTCGGGACGATAGGATTTGAACCTACGACCCCTTGTCCCCCAGACAAGTGCGCTACCAAGCTGCGCTACGCCCCGATATTGAATTGGTATTTAACAGAAAGAATTGCGAATACAATTCTTAAACAACTAATGCACAATTATACTACATAAAGAGATTAAGCTGGGGGAATCTATTTAAGTAAATTTAATATTTCTTCAAGCTCAGCCAACATTTTGTGTATTTGCTTTGCACTGGTCGATTGTTCTTTAGTATTGCTATTCATTATATGGGCTTTAGCGCCACTAATGGTATAGCCATGTTCGTATAATAAGGTTCTTATTTGTCGTATTAACAGAACTTCATGTCGTTGATAATAACGCCGATTACCGCGTCTTTTTACCGGACTTAGCTCAGTAAATTCTTGCTCCCAATAACGAAGTACATGCGGTTTAACACCACATAAATCGCTTACTTCACCTATCGTAAAATAACGTTTTTCAGGAATAACGGGTAGTTCATTATTATTGCTCGGTTCCAACATAAGCTTCTACTCGGGCTTTAAGTTTTTGACCTGAGCGAAAAGTTACCACACGTCTGGCTGTAATGGGTATTTCTTCGCCTGTTTTTGGGTTACGTCCTGGGCGACTGGTTTTATCGCGAAGCTCAAACTTTCCAAATCCGGAAATTTTTACTTGCTGACCTTGCTCTAGAGACGCTTTAATTTCTTCAAAAAATATTTCTACCATTTCTTTTGCTTCGCGCTTGTTTAAACCTAAATCGTCAAACAATTTTTCAGCAAAATCTGCTTTTGTTAATGCCATAAATCAATCCCTCAGCTTTGCATTTTTTTCATTGGTCAATTTATTTAACAGTCTGTTGACGATGGCGTCAATTTCAGATTCTGTTAGTGTTTGCGCATCATCTTGCATGACTAACGTTAAGGCAATACTTTTACTGCCATTTTCTATACCTTTACCCCGATAAATGTCAAAGATAATAACATCTTGTAGCGTGGGTTCTTCACTATTTTTTATACAGTTAATTATTTCATTAGCCGTAATATTTTCATTTACAATCAACGCTAAGTCACGTTTAACTGATGGATATTTAGATAATGATTTAAAAACTGGAATTCTTTTATTGAGCAACAAGTCTTGATCCAGTTCAAATAAATAAACCTGCGTATCAAATCCTAATTGTTTCTCTAAAAGAGGATGCAACATACCTATCCAGCCTATTTTCTTACCTTCTGACGATAATATTTCCGCTGTCTGCCCTGGATGTAGCGCAACTTGTGACCCTGATAAAAAATGAGCCTCACAACCCTTTAAGGTGAATATGGCTTGCAAATCAGCTTTTATATCAAAAAAATCAACTTTACGTGTTTTTTCGCCCCATTGTTCGCAGTAAACATCACCTAAAACCAAACCAGCCAACATTTTCTGTTGCTGTACTTCACCCTCTTTTTTGATGAAACGTAGTCCTGTTTCAAACAATCTAACTCGAGTATGCTGACGATGGGTGTTATAAAGCGCTGCCTTAAGAAGTCCGCACCACAACGTAGTTCTCATGACGGCTAACTCTGAGGATATCGGGTTCTGTAAGCGAATAGCTTCGTCTTCTGGCGCTACCGCTTTTTGTATGTCTTCATCAACAAAGCTATAAGTGACGGCCTCTTGATAGCCTCTATCAACCAGTAAATCTTTAACACGATCAATAGGTAACAAAGCTTCCGTTGCCGAACTTAATTCAGAACGCATTAACAAGCGACTGCTAGGAAGGTTATTATAACCAAAGATCCGCGCTATTTCTTCGATTAAATCTGCTTCTATTGCAATATCAAAACGGAAACCAGGGGGCGTAATTTGCCAGCCGTCAGTTTGAGCGCTTACCGCCATCCCCAATCGCGTAAAAATATCCAATACTGCATCATCAGCTAACGTAATAGCCAATGTTTTTTGAATACTAACTCGTCTTAATAAAATGGGGGGTCTTTGTGGTAACGTTGCTTGTGTCGTGACTTCTGTAATAGGACCTACTTGGCCACCCGCAATATCTATAATGAGTTGAGTGGCGCGTTCAATAGCTCTAGCTTGTATAGTTGCATCCACACCTCGTTCAAATCGATGAGATGAGTCAGTATGTAAACCAAAATTACGCGCCTTTCCGGCCATTGCTCGTGGGGTAAAAAACGCACATTCCAAGAAGACTGACTGAGTTTGCTCGTTAACAGCTGTGTCATTACCGCCCATGATACCTGCCAGCGCGAGCACTCGTTTTTGATCAGCAATAACTAATGCGTCAGATGTCAGTTTAATCGTTTCATTATTTAATAAGGTGACTGTTTCATCTGCAGTTGCCCAACGTACCGATATATCACCCGATAACTTCTGTGCATCAAATACATGCAAGGGTTGCCCTAGCTCTAAAAGTACGTAATTAGTAACGTCAACTAAAGGTCCAAGCGTTCTTAATCCTGAGCGACGTAAACGTTCTTGCATCCATAAAGGAGTAACGGCTTTAGCATCTACGCCTGTAATCAGCCGCCCAAAATAACGGGGGCACGCTTCCACGGCATCTACTGTTACGTTGACTACTTGTTGCTGTGTAATCGATTTATTGTCAATCTGGACAGGCGTCCAATCCATTTTATTCAATAACGCAACTTCACGCGCTAACCCTTCAACACTTAAACAGTCAGCTCTATTCGGGGTCAAATCAACTTCAATAATGCTATCATCGAGCGATAAATATTCGCGAATATCAAGTCCTACGGGCGCATCAGCTGACAATTCCATTAAGCCATGCGCGTCCACTGCCAAGCCAAGTTCTTTTTCTGAGCACAACATGCCAAAGGATTCTTCACCGCGCAGCTTTGATTTTTTTATTTTAAAATCACCTGGTAAAACAGCGCCACAAAGGGCCGCAGGGATTTTTAAGCCGATTCTGACATTGCTGGCGCCACAGACAATTTGCAAGGGCTGTTCTGCACCTACATTTACCTGACAAATACGGAGTCGATCTGCATCAGGATGTTGCTGGAGGGAAATAACTTCGCCAACAACTACGCCACTAAATTTAGCAGCGGCGGGCTCTACAGAACCCACTTCTAAACCAGCCATTGTTAATTGCTCTACCAACGTTTCTGTACTAATGGCTGGATTTACAAACGACCTTAACCAAGCTTCACTAATTTGCATGATTCAAGTTTTCCTGTGTTACGACAACTTAGTTAAATTGCTCTAAAAATTTAAGATCATTTTCAAAAAATAATCGTAAATCATTAATCCCATATCGCAACATTGCGAGGCGTTCCACGCCCATACCAAAAGCGAAGCCACTGTATTGTTCACTATCTATATTAACGGCTTTAAACACTTCTGGGTGGATCATTCCGCAGCCCATTACTTCTAACCAACCCGTGTGACTACAGACGCGACAACCTTCGCCATTACAGATGACACATTCAATATCTACTTCCGCGGAAGGCTCCGTAAACGGGAAGTACGAGGGGCGAAAGCGCACTTGTATATCTTTCTCAAAGAAGGCGCGTAAAAATTCGTAAACCACGCCTTTTAGGTCCGCAAAACTGACATCCGTATCAACTAAAAAGCCTTCTACTTGATGAAACATGGGGGTATGCGTAATATCAGAATCGCAACGATAAACACGACCAGGCGCAATTACTTTTAGCGGTGGCTTTTCGGTTTCCATCGTTCTGATTTGAACCGGTGAAGTGTGCGTTCTTAAAACAGTGTGAGCATCAAAATAAAACGTATCATGCATGGCCCTTGCTGGGTGATGCGCAGGAATATTCAGTGCTTCAAAATTATGATAATCATCTTCAATTTCAGGGCCCTCAATGACCGTGAAACCAACGCTTGAGAATATCTTGGATATACGACGCAAAGTGGTTGTGACGGGGTGCAATCTACCTGCTGATTGACCACGACCTGGCAAGCTAACGTCAATACTTTCTGCTGCAAGCCTTGCTGCTAAAGCATTTTTTTCCAGATTTTCTTTGCTCGTTTCCAACATTTGTTGAAAATGATCTTTTGCTTGATTTATTATTTGGCCAACTGATCGCCTTTGCTCGGGATCAAGATTGCCGAGTTCTTTCATCTGTAGGGTAAATAATCCCTTTTTACCAAGATAATGAACGCGTACCTTATCAAGTTCAATAAGGTCATTGACTGCTGCAAGCTCTTGTAATGCCTGCGCGAGAATCTCTTCAAGGATAGCCGACACTGCACTGCTCGCTTTTGTTAGGGGTAGATGGATTTAAGCTATTTGGCTCAGGCTAAAACCTGAACAACCTGCTTCTTAATTAAGAAGCAGGTTGATTTTTATTCCTTAAGAAACAGGACTTTGATTGGCTTTAGCAATTTCTGCTATTTTACCAAATGATTCAATGTCACGAACTGCAATATCCGCTAATACTTTACGGTCAATTTTTACATTCGCTTTTGTTAAACCATTAATCAAACGACTATATGAAATTCCATACATGCGTGCCGCTGCATTTATACGGACAATCCACAAGGCGCGGAATTGACGTTTTCTTTGTTTGCGATCGCGGTATGCATACTGACCCGCTTTAATGACCGCTTGTTTAGCTACACGATAGACTCGGCTACGAGCGCCATAGTAACCTTTAGCTTGTTTTAATACTTTTTTATGTCTTGCTCTGGCAGTTACGCCGCGTTTAACTCTAGGCATTGATGTTCACCTCTTAACTGTATGGCATCATACGTGCAGCCATCCGCACGTCTGATGGATGAATAGTTGCGGGTGAACGTAACTGTCTTTTTCTCTTAGTCGATTTTTTAGTCAAAATGTGACGACGATGTGACTGTCCACATTTGAAACCGCCATTACCAGTACGTCTGAAACGTTTGGCAGCACCACGGTTAGTTTTTATCTTTGGCATTTGTTTGCTCCAATAATATAAAAATAAGTATCCCTGAGACATAACCCAGCAAGGCAAAATGCATGGCCCTGAAGAATTACTAACATCAATAAAATGATGCTTTTACAGCACTTCCTGTGCCGCTGATTGCAGATAAACCTGTATTAGGTCGACCTACAAATTGCATCGCCACCATTCAGTGACGATGAAATTCTGTTATTCGTTACTTTTTCTTTTTAGGCGACATAACCATAATCATTTGACGACCTTCCATTTTTGGAAACTGTTCAACGATGGCTATTTCTTCCAAGTCTTTTTCGATGCGCTTCAACAAATCCATACCAATTTCACGATGGGCCATTTCTCGACCACGATAGCGAACGGTGACTTTTGTTTTATCGCCTTCGTTTAGGAATTTAGTTAAGCTTCTCAACTTAACTTGATAATCTCCCTCATCAGTACCCGGTCTGAATTTAATTTCTTTAACTTGTATTTGCTTTTGTTTCTTTTTAGCAATCTGAAGCTTTTTATTTAATTCAAACTGGTATTTTCCGTAGTTCATTATCTTACAAACCGGGGGATCCGCGTTTGGTGATATTTCTACTAAATCCAAGTCTGCCGCATAAGCAATCTGTTTGGCCTCATCCAGCGAGATAATACCTAATACTTCACCTTCTGCCCCTGTTACTCTCACTCGTCTAGCGGTGATCGAATCGTTCAGGCGCGTTTCATCTTTTTTAGCAGCGATACCCTATTCCTCCAAAAATACTATTATTTTCTATCCGCAATCTCTTGCTTAATACGTTCGGCAAAGTCACCGATTGACAGACTACCTAAATCTTCACCTTTTTGCGTACGTACCGTAATTTTTTGCTCTTCTAATTCTTTATCACCAATAATGACAAGATACGGTATCCGTTGCATTGAATGCTCACGGATTTTAAACCCGATCTTCTCATTTCTCAAGTCAATTTTTACTCTAACGCCTTGTTGCTCTAAGAATTTCATAACTTGAGACGCATATTCAGCATGACGATCGGCAATATCGAGGACCATAACTTGTACTGGCGACAACCAAACTGGAAATGTTCCAGCATATTGTTCGATTAAAATACCGATAAATCTTTCTAGCGAACCCAATATAGCACGGTGCAACATTACGGGAACTTGCTTTGAACCATCTTCCGCTATATAAGTTGCGCCTAAACGACCTGGCATGGAAAAATCAACTTGGATTGTGCCGCATTGCCATACTCGCCCAATACAATCTTTTAGAGAAAATTCAATTTTAGGCCCGTAAAAAGCGCCCTCACCCGGCTGAAGATCCCATTTAAGACCTTTATTATTAAGCGCCAATTCTAATGCTGTCTCTGCTTTATCCCAAACCGAATCATCACCTACCCTGTTTTCAGGTCGGGTTGATAATTTCATAATGACATCTTCAAAGCCAAAGTCTTTATAAACCGAGAACAACATATCAATAAAAGTCGATACTTCATCTTGAATTTGACTTTCTGTACAGAAGATATGTGCATCATCTTGGACAAAATTTCTAACTCGCATCAAGCCATGCAGTGTGCCAGACGGTTCATTTCGATGACAAGAACCAAATTCGGCGATTCGAATAGGTAAGTCACGATAACTTTTAATGCCTTGGTTATATATTTGCACATGACAAGGACAATTCATTGGCTTAATCGCGTAATCACGATTTTCCGAATGGGTCGTAAAAATCATTGCACCAAACTTATCCCAATGCCCTGATTTCTCCCAAAGAGAGCGATCAACGAGTTGTGGCGTTTTAACTTCGCCATAGCCATTCACACGTAATTTTTCGCGTATAAACTGCTCTATTTGTTGATAAATAACCCAGCCCTTTTCATGCCAAAACACCATTCCTGGGGCTTCTTCTTGGGTATGAAATAAATCCTGTGTTTTTGCAAGTTTACGATGGTCGCGTTTTTCAGCTTCTTCCAAACGATGCAGATAAGCTTGTAATTCTTTTTTATCACTCCAAGCCGTACCGTATATGCGCTGTAACATTTCATTTTCAGAGTTACCACGCCAGTATGCACCAGCAATCTTCATCAATTTAAAGCTACTTAGCTTGCCCGTACTAGGCACATGGGGGCCACGACAAAGATCGGTAAAGCCACCTTGTTCATACAAAGATAAATCTTGCTCAGCAGGGATTGACTCAATAAGCTCTGCTTTATAATTCTCGCCTAACCCTCTAAAAAACTTAACAGCGTCATCTCGACTTAAAACTGAACGACTAATAGCATAATCTTCTGCAACTAGCTGCTGCATTTTTGCTTCAATAGCTATTAAATCATCAGGTGTAAAAGGTCTTTGATAGGCAAAATCATAATAAAAACCATTTTCAATAACGGGACCGATGGTGACTTGTGCTTCTGGGAATAACTGTTTAACCGCCTGAGCTAATAAATGCGCGGTTGAATGACGAATCACGTCAACACCCTCATCATCTTTTGCTGTGATAATTTGCAAAGAAACATCTTCAGACAATAGCGTGCTGGCATCAACCAAAACACCATTAACTCGACCAGCTAGCGTGGCTTTAGCTAATCCTGATCCTATGGATTGCGCCACGCCCATCACTGTTATAGCGTGGTCAAACTCACGATTAGAACCATCAGGAAGCGTAATTACGGGCATTTTAATTTTTATGAGTTGCTACAATAAAAAAAGCACCGCTATTGCAGTGCTTTAATGTATGGTAGGCACGATTGGACTCGAACCAACGACCCCCACCATGTCAAGGTGGTGCTCTAACCAGCTGAGCTACGCGCCTGAAGTATTAGTTACTTCAATAGCCGTGTATTATACCAATACATTCAACTTACGCAACCCTTAAATATTTTTTACAAGGATAACTTAATAATTTTTTTGTGGCACAAGAATAGCACCTCTGCACTACCTATCTTTTTCTTGGTGCTGTGTTTTTAGGCTCAGACTGGCTTTTTGAAACGAGCGGCTCATTTCGAACTAAACCTGCAAACTCAAATAATAAATCAAGCTCTTTTTCAGTCAATTCATAGAATGTTGAAGCCTTTAAACGCTCTGGCAACACAACAGGCCCATAACGGACTCGCATTAAACGACTCACAATAACTTCCTGTGACTCCCACAAGCGCCGAACTAATCGATTACGCCCTTCACTAACAATGACGTGATACCATTTGTTAGCACCTTCTCCACCAAAAAATCGAATGGCATCAAAATGCGCTTTTCCATCTTCAAGCTCAACACCCTGCTTTAGCTTTTCAAGCGTAGCCTCAGATACATCCCCCAATATTCTTACGGCATACTCGCGCTCTACCTGAGTTGATGGATGCATTAATTGATTGGCTAACTCACCGTTATTGGTAACCAATAACAATCCAGAGGTATTAATATCCAAACGACCTACTGAGATCCAACGGGCTGTCGTAAGGACGGGCAATTGAGAAAAAACGACTGGTCGGCCTTCAGGGTCACGACGCGTTACCACTTCGCCCGTCGGTTTGTGATAAAGCAACACTCGCGTTGGCTGGATAGCAAACTTCTCCCAATGAACCACCCTATCATTAAGCTGCAAATAATCGCCCACCTTTAATCGATCACCCAACTTAACAATTTCACCGTTCAGCTTAAACCGACCTTCATTAATCCAACCTTCGATCTCTCTTCTTGAGCCAACACCACCGCGTGCTAAGACTTTTTGTATCCGCTCTCCATCAGTTACCTGAGTGCCGGCATTTTTTTTGCCCACCTGCAACCCTAAAGACGGCTTTATTGAACGACTTGTTTGTTTATTTCCGCCGTCTTTAGGCGCATGTCTTTCTTGATTTTTACGTTGCTGCTTAGGCGATTTATTTATTCTGCTCGACGAATTATCGGACTTTTTTGATGAATCACTACTTGGTTTCTTGCTTTTCACTCGTTACCTACATGGGATTGTTTCGTATTATCTATCGACCCTTCAAGATTTTTAATCTCTTCTAAAGTCGGCAGTTGATTTAATGATGTAATATTAAAATAATCAAGGAATTGCTTAGTCGTACCATATAAACCGGGCCTTCCTGGCGCTTCTTTATGCGCAACAACTCTGACCCATTCACGCTCAAGCAAGGTCTGAATAATACCCGAACTAACACTGACACCTCTTATGTCTTCAATATCTGCACGCGTCACTGGCTGCCTATAAGCAATAATGGACAAGGTTTCCAGCAAGGCACGGGAATATTTCGGTGGCTTTTCTTCAAACAACCGAGATACCCAATAAGATAAGTCCTGTTTAATCTGAAATCGATAGCCACTAGCGACCTGCTTTAACTCAATAGGCCTTGTTTTATAATCCTCAATAATAGCCGCTATTGCAAACTCTATTTCCTGTAATGCTGGCTGTTCCAACTCAGGAAAAGTTTGCAATACTTGCTTAGCTGTCATGGGACGCTTGGCAACAAATAAAATTGCCTCAACTATACGCTGTATATTCACGTTGATTTCAAGTTGCTCTGTGACTGTTGAAATGGATGCGCTTACTGTTATTGAGGTTAACTGCTTAGATCGCTCTCTAAATTTACCAAAGCGCCTAAGTCTAATAGGTCGGTTATTTTGTTCCTCAACATAACCTATTGGGTTAGAGGCATCCGCTTCAATATTGGATGCAACCGTTATTTCATCAATATTACGCTTTATCTTTTTTTTAGTAACTTTCTTTAAAGGAACCAAAACCTGCGGTTCTGACTCGTATATCGGCAAAGGGCTCTGGCTGGATGATTTCGATGAGCCCTTCTTTTCCGAGTTCGAGGATGGCCAAAAACGAGACAACGACTCCGTGTCTACCTTCTTGTCGGATAAATAATTGCGAGAAAAGGAGACTATTTTCTCCTTTAAGTTTTGCCAAAATGGTTGCCATTCGTTCACGGACAGATAAAGCTTCTTTGGTAATTTGGTGATGACTAAGCTGGTCAACCCGTTTAAGGACATCCTGAAATGCCAATAACATATCCTTTAACTGGATATCGGGTAACTGTTGCTCAATACTTAAAGGTGATATATCAACTTCTATGGCAAATATATCACGTTCAACTCTGGGTAATAAATCAATCTCTTCAGCTACCGCTTTAATACATTCATATTCTTGTAATCTACGGATTAGCGTTGCCCTTGGATCTTCTTCGTCGTCTTCCTGTTCAGACTGTCTTGGCAAGAGCATTCGCGACTTAATTTCTGCCAATAATGCGGCCATAACTAAGTACTCCGCCGCCAACTCCAAATTCAATTCACCCATCATTTGAATATAAGCGATGTATTGATGCGTAATTTGGGCGATGGGGATATTAACAATATCCAAATTCTGTCGCCTAATTAAATACAGTAATAAATCTAGAGGACCTTCAAACAAATCTAGAAATACTTCCATCGCATCCGGAGGTATATAGAGATCGAGTGGCAATTGCTTAAAGGCTTCACCATTAACGGTTGCCAAAGTGGGCGCCACATCAAAAACTTCAACTACGTTTTCAGTCATTATTATTGAACTCTGTTTTACAGCATCGTTACACAGCGGATACGAAGAAGCTTATCAAAATATTAATCGATTACAATCCAGCAAGGGTAAAAAACACTTGTTGAGCATAAAACAAGGGGTACTCTAAAACAATATTTAATACCTTGAAATACAACAAGGCCAATAATATAAAAAAGCCGTAGCGCTCCAAACGGTTATATTGCCACGCCCAGTAACTCGGTAAAATACCCGTCAAGATACGACTACCATCTAAAGGTGGAATGGGTAATAAATTAATCAACGCCAAAACCAAGTTAATTGAAATACCCGCAACGCCCATATAGATCAGAGGGTGTGCAATGGCTTCATTACCGGCGCCAATAGTGACCCCTACTCTAGCGATTAATGCCCAAAATACAGCCATCAATAAATTTGAAACAGGCCCCGCTAATGCCACTACAGCCATATCCTGCAAGGGTTTTTTAAAATTCCTGACATCAACTGGAACAGGCTTTGCCCATCCAAAAATAAAACCTGTTCCTGTCACCAACAATAACCCAGGGAGAATTATTGTTCCGAACAAATCAATATGTTTAATTGGATTTAAGGTTAAGCGACCCAATTTTGAGGCAGTAGGATCACCGTATTTTTTGGCGACCCAACCATGGGCAACCTCATGAACCGTAATCGCAAAAATCACAGGCAATATCCAAACAACTATGCGTTGAACTAGTGTCAATTCATCCATTATATTTTAAACCTCTCTTAATCTAACATGGGAGCAAGACCCTTGCCCTGTCTGATTATCTCTGTTCCATTACTAGAAAATTCGATAATGGTCGTCTGCTCGTAGTCAATAACGCCGGCATCAATAATCAAATCAAGCTCATGTTCAAGTCTATCTCTAATATCATAAGGATCTGTCATCGCCTCTTTGTCACCAGGCATTATTAAGGTAGTGCTAAATAACGCCTCACCCAACTCTTCTAGCAATAATTGCGCAACCGGATGATCAGGAATTCTTATGCCGATGGTTTTCTTTTTAGAATGTTGCAATCTTTTTGGGACTTCACGTGTCGCATCTAAGATAAAAGTATAAGGCCCAGGCGTTAACGCTTTAATAAGCCGATAAGCCTCATTACTGATTTTAGTAAACGTAGAGACTTGTGTCAGATCCTTACACGCTAACGTAAAATTATGCTTATCATCCAATTGCCTGATACGCCGAATTTTATCCAAGGCTTGTTTATCACCCACATGACAAGCCAGTGCATAAGAGGAATCTGTTGGGTAAACAATAACACCGCCTTTACGAATGATATCAACGGCTCGACTAATCAAACGCAACTGAGGATTTTCCGGATGAATTTCAAAAAACTGAGACATCTTTACATGTTAAAGGTTTATTAAATAGACTTTTATTATACCTTACATCCATTTAAACTTGCTGGATGAATGCTGATATACCTTTTGAATGATTATTGGTATTGAGCAAAATTGAGTACAATAGCTTTGAGTAACGCAACAACACCTATCCCCCATGATTATTAGAATAGCTCTGTTATTATTGTTTGCTGCTTTTGCTTTGTTTTCATCAGTAGACCTATTGCTATGGCTTGCCATACCTGGCCTGCCACAACTATTAACGCCATTAGGCTTAGCCACACTCTTTAGTGCATTTTCTATTCTTTTGATTTATGGCTTACTCGCCCTAATCAAACTTATCATGCGCGCTTGCGTTGATTATTTATCGGCAGAGAATCGTGCTCATAGGCGGTTACTGTTCAACCAAGTTCGACAACAACAGGTTAAGCAACTATACTTTTTTAAAAAAGTACAGCTTAATTATTTTGTTGAAGCCAAGAGAAAAAAACTCTTAATGGCCAATAACCAACAACACATACACGCACTATCCAAAGCCATAGATAAAGAATTAAGCACCTTAAAAGACCAACTATCCAGGACGCATTACCAAGCCTTACATCATGAAAACATTAAACATCTGAGAAAAAGGGATATTAATGCTTTATTACAATTACAAGTCAAAATAGCTAACATTGTTTAACAAATGACTACATTTAAAAATTGGGTACTTTCTTTGCTTAATCTTTTTCACTCTGTTAAAGATGAGACGCTGTATTGGCAAAAAAACAACCAAGCGCAACAAACCCAACTCAAGCATTCCCGTATTTTAGCCACGAAAAAAATTGAAGCCGAATTAAAAAAGAAAAGCGTCCAGTTAGAGCATGAAATTAGCCTGCTTAGAACCAAAAATGATACTGAACTGATCATGCTAAAAACCAAGTGTAAGCAAGATATTAAGGACTACAAACAATATCTAAACGCCTTAGATCAGCTCAAGCACTCTCTACAACTAAGCTATAAACAGCTACCTGAAGCCGTTGCCTTTACACTCCATCATCATGCAAAACATTTGTTAAACCAAATGTGGGAAGCCCAAGACTTTGAACAAAGAATGCTCCATGAGATGCAACTCATCAACTTCATGACCACGCTTCATGAAGATACGCGCCACTATTTAGAGGGCGTCAGCACTGATGTATTGCCTCAAAAAACACTTAATTTAATCCAAAAAAGTGGCTAAATTGCTCCCTAAGTAATAACAAACTCCACTTAAAAACCACGTTATTTTTGAAGCATTTTTGCATCCAATACACACAAGGCTGTCATATTGACAATACGACGCACAGTCGCCGAGGGTGTGAGTATATGCACAGGATTGGCACATCCCAACATAATTGGGCCTATTGCCACCCCATTTCCAGCCGCTACTTTAAGTAGATTATAAGCAATATTTGCCGCCTCAATATTAGGCAAAACCAATAAATTAGCACTACCTTTTAATCGACTATCGGGCATGATGGTTTTTAAAATATCATAGTTTAAGGCCGCATCGCCGTGCATTTCACCCTCAATTTCTAAAGTCGGCATTTGTTTTTGAATCATCGCCAAGGCAACCCGCATTTTTACGGCCGACTCACTATTTCTTGAACCAAAACTAGAATGGGATAGCAAAGCAACTCGCGGCACCATTCCTAATTGACGCATTTTTTCTACGGCCAACAAGGTTATTTCAGCTAACTGCTCAGCCGTTGGATTTTCATTGACATGTGTATCAACCAATACAATTTGCCGCTCAGGTAACATGAGAACATTCATTGCCGCATAAACATTAGCACCTACTCGCAGACCCAATACCTGATCAATGTAATTTAAATGCAACGCATTATCACCAAAAGTGCCGCAAATCATTCCATCCGCATCTCCTTTATGGATTAACATTGCACCTATTAAGGTAGAACGTCTGCGCATCTCAAGTTGAGCATATTGCTCAGTAACCCCTTTACGCTGAGTCATGGCTAAATAAGTCTGCCAAAAATCACGATATCGCTCATCAAACTCTGGATTAATGACTTCAAAATCAACGTTTGGGCGAATACGTAAGCCATATTTTTCAATACGAGATTGCAGCACTGCGGGTCTAGCTATCAATATAGGTGTTGCGACCTTTTCATCAACTAGCACCTGAACGGCTCTTAAGACCCGCTCTTCTTCACCCTCTGCAAATACGATGCGTTTTTTGTCCGAAGGCACTTGTTTAGCCACCTGAAAAATCGGCTTCATAAATGTACCGCTGTGATAAACGAATTGCTGTAATCGATCTACATAAGCGTCCATATCCTGAATAGGCCGAACAGCAACACCTGACTCCGCTGCCGCTTTGGCAACAGCTGGTGCAATTTTAGTCATTAGTCGAGGATCAAAGGGCAAGGGAATTAAATACTCTGCCCCAAAGGACCTATTAGCAATCCCATAGGCACTAGCGACTATATCGGATTGCTCTGCCTGTGCAAGTTCTGCAATAGCAATTACAGCGGCCATTTCCATTGCTCGTGTAATGGTCGTTGCACCACAATCTAAGGCCCCTCTAAAAATATAAGGAAAACAGAGTACATTATTGACCTGATTAGGATAATCAGAACGCCCCGTCGCAATAATAACATCGTTACGAACCGCTTTAGCTTCTTCCGGTAAAATTTCAGGTGTTGGATTAGCCAAAGCCAGAATTAATGGATTAATCGCCATGGATTTAACCATCTCTTGTTTCAAAATACCGCCTGCCGATAACCCTAAAAAAATATCGGCCCCCGCCATAACCTCTGCCAAGGTTCGTGCAGAAGTTTCTTGAGCAAAACGGGCTTTATTTTGGTCCTTTTCAACACGACCTTTATAAATAACCCCCGCTTGATCGGTGACATAAATATTCTCAAGCGGAAAACCCAGCTCAACAATCAAATCAAGACAAGCCAAAGCGGCTGCACCAGCGCCAGAAACAACCAATTTACAGCTCTTAATATCTTTATTAACTACTTTCAAGCCATTTAAAATAGCCGCACTAGTAATAATTGCCGTGCCATGTTGATCATCATGGAAAACCGGTATTTTCATCCTTTCACGTAATTTTCGTTCAATATAAAAACATTCCGGGGCTTTAATATCCTCTAAATTAATTCCTCCAAACGTCGGCTCTAAAGAAGCAATAATGTCGCAAAGCTTATCCGGATCCAATTCATTAATTTCAATATCAAATACATCAATACCGGCAAACTTTTTGAATAAAACCCCTTTTCCTTCCATAACAGGCTTGGAAGCCAGCGGCCCAATATTGCCTAAACCAAGTACCGCCGTGCCATTAGATATGACGGCAACCAGATTACCTCGAGAAGTATATTTATAAACATTAGCTGGATCAGCAACAATCTCTTCACAAGCCGCCGCTACACCCGGTGAATAAGCCAAGGCAAGGTCGCGCTGATTAGTCAAATGCTTGGTCGGGGTAACACTTATTTTGCCCGGCGTAGGAAATTGATGATAGTCAAGGGCCGCTTCGCGTAAGTGCTGACTGATTTCTTCTTTTTGTTCAATAGGGGAATTCATTTTCTGCCTTATTAATAGCGATCATTTATAAATCGGTTACAGGCTAAGATTAGCATAAATACTACCCCGCATAACCAGCAAAATTACCTTATAGTTATTAATAGTAAACTTTAAGGCGAAGCCTAATTGATCATCAAGAAAATCGGTTTTGGCAGACATAACTAAAAATCACGCCCGTTTACACAGCCAAGTTTTGCAAATGCCTTCTACATTCAGTTATTATCGCAAGTACTGAGGGAATAATCCTTAAACTAAACTAGAAAATGCCGCTATAAAATAGCGTAAAGTCTAAAATTAACGGTCTCAACGGCTTTTATTCACCACATAGTAACTATAGCCTTGGCGTAAGGTTAACCATAAGACCACTCAATGATCACTCTGCCGACCACTGATTTTTTAACCAAAAAATACAATAAAGATAATAGCTTGACTGTTTTTTTTAACTCACCACGGCAAGCACATGCTTAGCCGATTGATTATTTTGTTAAGTGCTCTTTCCTTAACAACAAGCTTCGCTGCGAATGCAGGCAATCTCATTGAAGCCATTACCGGCACAGACCCTAATCAACTAAGTTATCTTCAGGATAAAGCTATCAGCGTAGGGGGTTGGGTTTCATCTGGTGGAACCTATTCCACTAATAATCCAAGCAACCATAATAATGCCCCAATATCGTTCAACGACCGTAGCGGTGAATTACAACTTAACCAACTCAACCTTTTTTTGCAAAAAACCATCGATTTAGAATCGAAGAATTGGAATGTTGGCGGAAGAATGGATTTTATGTATGGTGCAGATAGTCACTTTACTCAAGCCACTGGTTGGGATAAAAATTTAATTAATAGAAACAACACACAACAATACGACATTGCACTCCCCCAAGCCTATTTAGAAGTCTTTGCCCCTTTCGGCAACGGTGTATCCGCTAAAATTGGACATTTCTATACCACCATAGGGGAAGAAGTAGTGACCGCGCCCAATAACTTTTTTTACTCACACGCCTACACCATGCAATATGGCGAACCTTTTACTCACACAGGGATTTTACTTAACTATGCCTTGAATGATGCTTTTTCGGTTAATGCTGGCGCTGTAACGGGGTGGGATAACTTCAGCGAAAACTTAACGAATTGGAATTTTCTTGGCGGCTTATCCTGGACTAATGATGACGCAACGGATAGCGTGTCAGTCTCCGTTATCAGTGGCGATGTAGACAATAACACACCCAATAACAGGACAATGTACAGCTTAGTTATCTCTCACAGCATAACCAGTAAATTTCAATATTCTTTCCAGCAAGATTTTGGTTATCAGTCTCAAGCGACTCAAGGGATTGATAATTCTTACTGGTACGGCATTAATCAATATTTATTTTATGACTTTACCGAAACCATTACGGGGGGTATTCGTGGAGAATGGTTCCGAGACAATAATGGCACACGCGTTAATTTAGGCACGCCGGGGAATTATTTTGAATTAACCACAGGCCTAAACTGGAAACCCCTCGAATGGTTTTCGCTACGACCAGAAATTCGTTATGACCGCACGGACCCCAATAATCATATTTATGATAATCAAACTAAAAATCAGCAATTTGAAGTAGCCATGGATGTTGTTCTGACGTTTTAGTGAATTTCAAAGCGCCCATTAAACAATAGTGATTCGATATTAAGTGCGTTATAATTCAGCTAACAGTTCCATTCAATGAAACCGTTAGCTAGACAAGACCTGCATCAGCCTTATTTTTTAGCCATAAGTAATCACTAAATACCGAGAAAATTATGAAAAAAATAGCCCAACTAATAATGCTCTATGGAATATCTCCTATGAGTTTTGCAGATGATCAATTAAATTCAGCCGATACCGCATGGATATTAACGTCAGCTGGATTGGTATTGTTCATGACTCTTCCGGGTCTCGCTTTATTTTATGGCGGCTTGGTGCGTACCAAGAATGTCCTGTCCGTCATCATGGCTTGTTTTTCTATCACCTCGCTCGTTTCATTAATATGGGCCATAGCGGGTTATAGTCTTGCACTGACTGATGGTGGACCTTTGCAATCCTTAATTGGAGGGGTTTCTCAGGTTTTTCTAATGGAAATGCATGCAGAAAAGCTAGTGGGCAACTTACCAGAGTCTGTCTTTGCGATGTACCACATGACTTTTGCTATTTTTGCACCCGCCTTAATAGTGGGCGCATTAGTTGAAAGAGTTAAATTCTTTCCCTTGTTACTTTTTTGTGGCTTATGGGAATTGCTGGTTTATGTGCCCGTATGTCACTGGATTTGGGGCAATGGCTGGCTAGCGGAAATAGGTGTTATGGATTTTGCAGGCGGTATTGTTGTTCATGGTAGTGCGGGCATTGCCGCATTGGTAGGCGCCATCATAATAGGTCCCAGAAAAGGCTTTCCAAGAACACCTTTAATGCCACACAACTTAACAATGACCGCAATGGGGGCCGGTATTTTATGGGTAGGATGGCATGGCTTTAGTGCTGGTAGCGCATTAATGGCCAATGGCTCTGCAGGCATGGCAATGTTATCAACACATCTTTGTGCCTCGTCTGCATCGATCACCTGGATAATCATGGATTGGATAAAATTTGGCAAACCCAGCGTATTAGGTGCAATGACAGGAATGGTTGCGGGACTCGGCATGATTGCTGCCGGAGCAGGTTTTGTCTCACCTTTTGGCGCTATCTTAATTGGCATTATTGCCGGCATTGCCTGTTTTTATTCCATTTATCTTATAAAACAACATCTTTTGATCGATGATGCATTAGACGTATTTCCTGTGCATGGGATTAGCGGGATTCTAGGGGCCTTATTAACAGGTATTTTCGCTGATGTAGGGTTTGGTGGTATTGGAATAATAAGTGAAACCGGCATCTTCCATCAGTTAGTCATCCAATTATTCGGGATCGCTGTGACTATCATCTGGAGTGCTTTTATTAGTTATATATTATTAAAGTTGATCGACAAAGTTTTTGGTATTCGTGTTTCACAAGAAGCAGAAACAGGCGGCCTAGACATCAGTCAACATGATCAGCAGGGGTATAATATCTAGCCCAAACTTTTTATCAGTAGACGTTTTTAATCTGTTGGGAAAAACTATGAGATTTTTTTGTTTTACACTTCTGAGCTTACTTATCCCTCTCAATAATGCTTATGCTCAAATTGATGAAGCTAAAGCAGAGGAAATAGTCAAAAATTCACCTTGTATTGATAATGTATCAATTGATGATACGTTAAAAGACAAAATCAGAATACGATCTCAACGAGATTTAGGCTGGCAAGTTTTCAAAGAGGATGATCAATTCGATGTTGAAAGGGCTTTTTTAATGAATAAAAGCATGCAACTTCGATTTAGGTGGCATGTTAATGCAGAGGGTGTGATAACACCCGATGGAACACGAGCCGAGTCTTTATGTATTAAATAACAACCTTACAATATCTCGTTTCTAATGGACGCTAAGCAAATCCCAATCACTAAAAATTAAGTCATTGGATATTGCTTAGCTCATTCTTTACTGTAGTCAACTGCTCTAGCACTAAGAATTACAATCATAAATTTTTGCGACGGCTACACCATTGAATGTTCCAATAGGATCGAAACGCTCCCAAACAAGGTGACTAGCACCCAATTTTTCAGCTTTACTTAAGGCCGAATATTTAGCAAGCACTTGCCAATTAACATTCTTTCCATACCCTGACCCCCCCTCAACAGTCTGTAAATAGTGGCAAGTTTGTATTTTAGAAAGCTCTGTTTCTTGGGGTTGAGCCATTGAAATAAGAGGAATGCAACATAAAAAAGATAACCCTATTTTTAGGTTATTGAGGCTGACAAACTTAAATGCATTCAATCGATTCATTTGTTACTCCAAAATCCGTCAATTTAAAAATTACTGTAACGCCATGAAATGGCATCACCCCGTAATATTTACGCATTTCAATATTATATAATATCGAATCGAAAGTAAATTACTTTTTAAATTTATTTAAAATGATTTAACAATTAGACTTCACACTATTTTTGAAAAACTATTAATTAATATTCAATGCCCTAGCACTCTCAAGAAAAAACCTAACTTCACTTAAACCCTTTTCTTAGCTTACTCAATGAATCGACAGCATATTTTCCAACGCTCGTCTAGCCAACGTTGCTTCTTCTGCAGGTACTACGATACGATTAATAACATGACCCGCAGCCAGATTTTCCAATACCCAAGCTAAATGCTGTGGATCGGTTCTAAACATGGTTGAACACATACAGAGTGTGGGCGACATAAAATGCACGTTTTTACCTTGCGCTTTACATTCATCATGTAAGCGATTGACTAAATTTAGCTCAGTAGCCACTAACCAACGGGTATTTGGCTCAGCCTCACGAACCGTTTTAAGAATATATTCAGTTGAACCGACAAATTCGGCTTTTTGACAAACTTCAAAACACGCTTCAGGATGAGAAATAACAAGGGTTTCTGGGAAACGCTCAAGAAATTGATCAATTTGTTCTGGTTTAAAAACTTGATGCACCGAACAATAGCCGTTCCATAAAATAATTTTGGCATTACGAATTTGTTCTTCGCTTAAACCGCCCATCGGTTTATTAAAGTCCCACGTCACCATTTCTTCTAAAGGAATACCCATTTGGTAACCGGTATTACGCCCTAAATGTTGATCAGGAAAAAACAATACCTTGGCGCGCCGTTCAAAACTCCATTCCAATATTTTTTGTGCATTAGACGAGGTGCACACTATCCCATCATGTTTACCACAAAAGGCTTTTAAGTCGGCAGCGGAATTAATGTAAGTGACGGGGGTAACCTCATTATCCACATCGATAACTTGTGCTAATTCTTGCCAACATTTCTGCACCTTCAACAAATTTGCCATATCAGCCATTGAACAACCTGCCGCCAAATCCGGCAAGATGGCTATTTGTTCAGGTCTAGACAAAATATCAGCAACTTCCGCCATAAAATGTACACCGCAAAAAACAATGTATTCGGCTTCGGATTGTGCGGCATCCCTAGATAATTTTAATGAATCACCAGAAAAATCGGCGTGCTTAAACACCTCGTCACGCTGATAATGATGCCCAAGCACTACACAACGCTTACCTAGCTTGGCTTTGGCTGCAATAATCCGGGCGTCACACTCTTCATCATCGAGTAAGGCATAATCTTGAATAGGAAAGCTTGTTGAAGTCATTTATTTACCATTAAAACGTTACATATAAAAAGTCTGTTGGACTTATTAGGCTTGAGATGAGAGCACGCAAAAAACTAAACGGCGTTTTAAGAAAGGTTTTTCAAGACGCTAACCGTGCAATGATTGAGGGCAATTTCTTGGGTGCTTTAATACGCAATTGCTTATTTATATTCATGCGTCCAAAAACAACAACGATATCAGACGTAGAAACATCAAATTCTTTAGCTAAGAACCTCACCATATGGTCAGTTGCCTTACCTGCACGCGGTTCTTGCGTAACACTGATTTTAAGTTGATTACCTTTAACCTTGCCAATTACATCTTGTTTAGCACCAGGCGTACCGAGCACATTGAGTATTAAAATATCGTCATCCCACGCAAAAAAAGAACTCATTTTTTTTGGGTTAGTCGATATTTTTTTAGTTTCTTTTTCAGTACTCTTTTTTTTTGCTGCCATTATTATTTTTTTGGCATTCTAATTGAACTGTTTTAAATAATTCCGCAGTTAGCAAATCAAGTAGTCGTTCTTAGACCGCCTCAAGAAATCTTCTCTTAGTGTTATGTAGGTTGGATAAAAACAGTGTTAATCCAACCTACACCACCTAATTAAATCTAATCTTGCTTAACTTTTTCTTTTCCTGCCGGTTTAATTAAACGAATGCCCAACTCTTTTAATTGCTCATCGGTCACTACAGCAGGTGCACTAACCAACGGACACGCTGCTGATTGGGTTTTTGGAAAAGCTATCACGTCACGAATTGAGCTTGAACCCGTCATCAACATCACTAAACGATCAAGGCCAAAAGCCAAGCCGCCATGCGGTGGCGCACCATATTTTAAAGCATCCAATAAGAAGCCGAATTTCTCTCTAGCCTCTTCTTCGCCTATCCCTAAAATCTCAAAAACCGTTTGTTGCATAGAGGTGCGATTGATACGAATTGAGCCACCACCCACTTCGGTACCATTTAGGACTAAATCATACGCCCGTGATAAAGCAACACCCGGATTCGCAACCAAGTCTTCAACAGAACAACTTGGCGCTGTAAAAGGATGATGAATGGCATTAAATCGCCCCGCTTTTTCATCCCAATCAAACATCGGAAAATCAACGATCCAAACCGGCTTCCACTCACCTTGCATTAAATTAAGGTCTTGACCCAACTTAACACGTAAAGCACCCATGGCTTCATTAACGATATTGGCTTTATCAGCACCAAAGAATATTAAATCGCCAGTTTGTGCGCCTGTTTTAGCCAAAACGCTATCCCAAACTTCTTTGGGTGCAAATTTAACAATCGGTGACTGTAAACCTTCCAATCCAGCAGCTAAGTCGTTGACTTTAATATAGGCTAAACCCTTAGCGCCATAAATACTGACAAACTTAGTTAACTCATCAATGTCTTTACGGCTTAAATCCCCTGCATTGGGAACACGCATTGCCACTACGCGACCTTTAGGGTCATTAGCAGGCGCGGAGAAAACTTTAAAATCAACCGCTTTCATCTCGTCAGCGATATCAATCAACTCTAATGGAATACGTAAATCAGGACGATCGACGCCGAAACGTGATACCGATTCTTGATAACTCATGCGTGGAAAAGTAGCCGCTAGCTCGACATTAATCACTTTCGCAAATAATTGACGTATCATTTCTTCCATGACCGTCATAATTTCATTTTCATCCATAAAGGATGTTTCAATATCAAGCTGAGTAAACTCTGGCTGCCTATCCGCACGTAAGTCTTCATCACGGAAACAACGTACTACTTGATAATATCTATCCATACCGGCAATCATCAACATTTGTTTATACAGCTGTGGTGATTGTGGCAGCGCAAAAAATGAATTCTCGTGAGTACGGCTCGGCACGATGTAATCACGCGCGCCTTCAGGTGTCGCTTTCGTTAAATAGGGTGTTTCAATTTCAAAAAATTCATTATCATCAAGGAAATTTCTAAGTACTCGCGTAACATCACGACGCACTTTCATTTTTTCTTGCATAGCAGTTCGACGCAAATCGATATAACGATAGCGTAAACGTAACTCTTCATTAACTTCAATTTCACTTTCTATCGGAAACGGCGGAGTTTCTGATTCATTTAAAACGACAATATTTTTGGCCAGTATCTCAATGGCACCAGAATGCATATTGGCATTAATGGTTCCTGCAGGACGATCACGTACCAAGCCTGTAATTTGCAATACATATTCACTGCGAACTTGTTCAGCAATAGCAAAAGTGTCCTCCACATCAGGATCAACCACAACTTGCACTAAGCCTGCACGATCTCTAAGGTCGATAAAAATAACGCCGCCGTGGTCACGACGTCTGTGGACCCAACCGCAGATAGAAACGGTTTCGCCTAGCTGTTGTGTATTTAATTCTCCGCACTTGTGGGTACGCATAGATTTTCCCTGTGTATTAAAAAATTGTTTGTTTAGTAAAAATTAAGATAAAAATAAAAAACATTAAGCATCATTAACGTTTTAATCAACTTGATGTTTGTTTGGTTAATCGCTTTTACAACCACTAGGCGGACAACTACTGGCTTTTGCTGTAGAGGCGTCACCTGCGACATTTTTCTTAGTGCCGCTTTTAAAATCAGTTTCGTACCAACCGGTTCCTTTTAATCTAAATCCGGCCGCTGAAATTTTTTTCATTAACTCCGGCTTCGTACAAGCAGGACATATAAGTATGGGGTCTGCACCCAACTTTTGTAACGCTTCGTGCTCATGCCCACAGGACTGACATTGATATTCGTAAATTGGCATTAACCACTCCGACAACAAAAAATAATAACTACTATAAGGACTGAATTTAGTTTTTCCAAGCTCTTACTATAGAATAACCGTCTATTTTACAGACACACCGCCCACAATGAAAACATTAACCATAACCCGCCCCGATGACTGGCACTTACATGTTCGAAACGGCGCTATTTTAAAAACCGTATTACCGCATACTGCTAGGCAATTTGCCCGAGCGATTATCATGCCAAATCTTAAGCCGCCCGTGACGACAGTCAGCCAGGCTTTAGCTTATCGAGAAGAAATTTTAAACGCACTGCCTGTTGGGGTAACTTTCACCCCACTAATGACTTTATATTTGACAGCATCCACGCCAATCTCTGAAATAAAAAAAGCGGCTGACGCTGAACATGTGTACGCCTTTAAACTCTACCCAGCAGGCGCCACCACTAACTCTGATTCTGGTGTTGCTGATATTGAAGCCATTTACCCCTTATTAACCGCTCTCGAAGAACAAGACATTCCCTTACTCATTCATGGTGAAGTTCCCGATCAAGCTTGTGATATTTTTGACCGTGAACGGGTATTTATTGAGGCCAGCCTAAGCAAAATCGTCAATAACTTCCCTAATTTACGCATCGTGCTTGAGCATGTCACTACGATTGAAGCCGTTCAGTTTGTAAATGCCTCAGGAAATAATATCGCAGCAACTATTACGCCTCAACATCTCTTGTATAATCGTAACGCCATTCTCGCAGGCGGTATTCGCCCCCATTATTATTGCCTACCCATCCTAAAACGAGAGCGTCATCGCTTGGCATTACTTGAAGCCGCGACTAGTGGCAATCCAAAATTCTTTTTAGGCACAGACAGCGCTCCACACCTTACAACCCTTAAAGAAACCACCTGTGGGTGTGCCGGTTGTTACAGTGCGCATGCCGCCTTAGAACTCTATGCGACAGCCTTCGAAACCGCCAATGCCCTAGATAAATTAGAAGGCTTCGCTAGTTTTTTTGGAGCTGATTTTTACCGCCTTCCCAGAAATACAGAGACGGTCACGTTAACAAGATCGACATGGACAATACCGTCAACTTATGGAGATCCTGAAAATATCATCACACCTGTCAATGCAGGTGAAGAATTACATTGGCAATTACAGTAGAGACGAAATAATTTAAGTCTCTACATCTAACTTGGCGTAACATGCCCTACTTTTTTAATCGTTTTCAGGATACAACACATCATAATGGACATACCCGCAATTCCTTTAAATCAACGTTTTAGAGGCTATCTCCCTGTTATCGTTGACATAGAAACAGCCGGATTTAATCCTAAAAAAAATGCCTTGCTGGAAATTGCTGCTGTCATTGTTGAACTTAACGACAACAATAACTTAGAAATCACTGAGCGCTATACAACCCATGTTGTACCTTTTAAAAACTCTGAATTAGATCCTGCTGCATTAAAATTTAATGGCATAGACCCACACCATCCTTTTCGTATGGCTATTGATGAAAAAGAGGCGCTGGACATGCTATTTAAGCCCATTAAGCTGGCGGTAAAGCGCAACAATTGTACGCGAGCCATTTTAGTTGGCCATAATCCTGCTTTTGACATTGCTTTTTTAAATGCTGCCATCCAACGCACACAAATCAAACGCAGTCCATTCCATCCATTTAGCACATTTGACACGGCTACTTTAGGGGGATTGGCCTATCAACAAACAGTGCTTGCAAAAATTGCTCAGGCTGCGGGCTTGGATTGGGATAATGAAAAAGCTCATTCCGCTTTGTATGATGCCGAAAAAACAGCCGAATTATTTTGTATGATTATTAATAGATGGAAACAACTTGAAGCGCTTGATCATTAAAATTTAAAGCTACACGGATGACGAAAAACAACGCTTAAACCATAAAAACGCGATAACGAGTCATCCGTGTATTGAAAATTAATCGGTGACGCCACCCACAGCAACCAACAGGGTTGCTAACTCGCCTTTTTTATACAAATCAATAACAATATCGCAACCCCCTACTAACTCACCATCGATATACAATTGTGGGTAAGTAGGCCAATTTGAATATTCCTTAAGCGCCTCACGCAATTCTGGGTCTTCAAAAATATTCACATACATAAATTTAGCATGACAGGCATTTAACATCTGCACCGTTTGCCCCGAAAAACCACATTGTGGAAAATCAGGCGTCCCTTTCATGTATAAAACAACTGAATTATTTTCAATTTGATCTTTAATTCTTTCTATAACGCTCATAAATATTCACTCAAATAAACTTAATGTTCTTTGATTTTATCAACTTTACGCTACATACTAAAGCAAATCTTATCATCGATCACTTGCCTGTGATTAGATTGGTACTTATAATCGAACATTTTTTTATAATATAGTTGTTAACTATTTTTTGTTTACAGGCAAATACCATGACTAGCCACATCATGCCAACCTATAACCGTCTACCGATCACATTTGACCGGGGCGAAGGTGTTTGGTTGATCGATGAAAATAATAATCGCTACCTAGATGCACTATCCGGCATAGCTGTGTGTAATTTAGGACATGCTCACGCGGCGATACATAAAGCTATCTGCGAACAAAGTAAAAAACTAATCCATACTTCAAATATCTATAAAATAGCTAATCAAGAAATTTTAGCCGATCAATTAACAGAAAAAAGTGGCATGGATAACGTTTTTTTCTGTAATTCTGGCGCAGAAGCAAATGAAGCCGCGATTAAATTGGCTCGCAAATTTGGTCATGAAAAAGGCATAGATAAGCCCGCAATCATCGTCATGGAAAAAAGTTTTCATGGCCGCACATTAGCGACGTTAAGCGCAACAGGTAATGTAAAAGTACAATATGGTTTTGAACCCCTCGTTGAAGGTTTTGTTCGCGTACCGTTCAACGATGTAGACGCTATAAAAACAGCCATAGCGCAAAATAAAAATATCGTTGCGCTATTAGTCGAACCCATTCAAGGTGAAGGTGGCATCAATATTCCTGCATCTGATTACCTAAACCAATTGCGTACGCTTTGTGATCAGCATGGCTTATTGCTGATGCTCGATGAAATCCAAACAGGTGTAGGGCGCACTGGAAAATTCCTAGCTTTTCAACACAATGATATTATTCCTGATGTCTGCACGTTAGCAAAAGCACTAGGCAATGGCGTGCCTATTGGCGCTTGTCTAGCCAGTGGCAAAGCCTCATCTCTTCTGACAGCCGGAACCCATGGCTCTACATTTGGCGGCAATCCCTTAGCTTGCAGTGCGGCCTTAGCCGTATTAGCAACAATGGATGAAGAAAATTTGATTGCACTTGCCACTCAAAAAGGCGAGCGCATAAGCGCTGGATTTAAAGAACGCCTTAAAAACAACCACCATGTGCTTGATATCCGCAACAAAGGCTTAATGATCGGCATAGAACTTAACAGGCCTTGCCCCGAATTAGTTAAAATAGCGCTAGATAAGTACTTATTAATTAATGTAACTAATGACACCACTATTCGTCTACTACCCCCACTCATTATTGATGAGCAGGAAATTATGTTACTAGTTGAAACCTTATCAGCCATTATTAATGACTACACTGTACAAACTGCTTAAATAATCGAACCATGAATCTAAGACATTTTACTAGCTTACTCGACTTATCCAGCGAAGAATTTCGCCATATAATACATAGAGCCATAGCCCTTAAAAATAATCGTGACCCCCATTACCAACCCTTAAAAGGCCAAGTTTTAGCGATGATTTTCGAAAAATCATCGACGCGCACCCGAATTTCATTTGAAGCTGGGATGGTTCATTTTGGTGGTAGCGCCCTCTTTTTATCGCCTAGAGACACTCAACTAGGTAGAGGTGAGCCCTTACATGACAGTGCCAAAGTAATTTCTAGCATGGTTGACTGCATTATGCTTAGAACTGACAAGCACGATACAGTAACGACTTTTGCCCAATACTCAAGTGTTCCGGTCATCAACGGTTTAACTGATCAGCAACACCCTTGTCAGTTACTAGCTGATATGCAAACATATTTTGAGTTTCGCGGTGATATTAAAGGTAAAACAGTCACTTGGATCGGTGATGGCAACAATATGTGTCACTCCTACATTCATGCCGCAATGTTGCTTGATTTTACTTTAAACATTGCCTGCCCCCATGATTATCAGCCACTCCCCTCGTTTATTGAAGCCGCCGGTACTCATGTCAAATTATTTGATACCGCTTTAGAAGCAGCAAGAAATAGTGACCTTTGTGTTACCGATGTTTGGGCTAGCATGGGACAAGAAGAAGAACAAAACCTTCGTGAAGTTGCTTTTAAAAACTATCAAATTAACGCGACCATTATGAGTGCCGCCAATAATGACGCCTTATTTATGCATTGTTTACCTGCCCATAGAGGTGAAGAAGTCACCGCTGACATCATTGACGGCCCGCAAAGTGTGATCTTTGCTGAAGCTGAAAATCGCCTACATGCACAAAAAGCACTGCTTGAATTTCTTCTTTGCAAAAAAGAAGCTTAAAATCGACGTTAACAAACCACTACCAACGGAAGATACCCGTGAATAAATTACTCAGTGCTTTTTTTATCTTGCTACTAACCTTAGATATCGCTAAAGCGGAAACTATCTATGTTGCAGATGATGTTAATTTAACTTTACGGAGTTCTCCTAGCATTTACGGTAAAGCCTTAAAGTTACTGGCTATTGGTACACCGCTGACCGTTATTGAAAATGAAAACAAATTTGATTTCATTAAAGTGCGTCTGATTGATGGCACTGAAGGTCATATCAAATCACGCTTTACGACTAAACAAGTACCTGTTATTGATCCTAAGGACACTGCCGGCAATACCATTATGCACCTTCAGACTAGCAATGCGGCACTAATGTCTGAATTAAGCGCGCTTAAAGATACACTGACACCTGGAACCTCTTTAGAAAAGTCTATAGCAACAGAACGAGATCAATTGGCAAGAGAACTTAACGACCTTAAGAAAACAGCCTCCAGCGCTTTCCAATTAAAAAATGAGCGGGATGAACTGCAAGAGCGGGTAGTTAATGTCGAAAGAGACTTACAACAGTTCAAATTAGAAAATCAGGCATTAAAAGACACTGCCAGCCAAGACTGGTTTTTATATGGCGGCTTACTGTCACTGGTTGGTGTTATATTGGGCTTTATCCTGCCCAAACTTAGCTGGCGTCGCAAAAGCCGCTGGGATTCTTATTAATTAAAACACCAGAAAAAATACACCAGGACAAAGGCAATAAGCCATATTCCTGCCGCTTTCATCTTTAAATTTTTCACCTTAAACCTAGGAATAAAGCACATGGCTCATTCAGATGACCACAACACTCGCACCTTTTCTTCTCAAGTTGTTGACGGCATGGAGCGCGCACCTAGTCGAGCCATGTTGCATGCTGTTGGCTTTAAAAATGAAGACTTCAAAAAACCACAAATTGGCATTGCTTCAACATGGAGCATGGTTACCCCTTGTAATATGCACATCAACAAACTTGCTGACTCAGCTGCATCAGGTGTTGACAATGCCAATGGTAAAGCCGTAATTTTTAATACCATTACTATTTCTGACGGGATTTCAATGGGTACAGAAGGCATGAAATATTCGCTGGTATCCCGCGAAGTTATTGCTGATTCTATTGAAACAGTCGTCGGCTGCCAAGGCTTTGATGGCGTCGTTGCCATTGGTGGTTGTGATAAAAATATGCCTGGCTGTATGATTGCAATTTCACGGTTAAATCGCCCTGCTATTTTTGTATACGGCGGAACAATTATGCCGGGCTGTCATAAAGATAAAAAACTGGATGTGGTGTCTGTTTTTGAAGCGGTGGGCGCCAGAGCCAATAATCAAATAGATGATGCCGAACTCGCCGCTATCGAAGCTAAAGCAATTCCTGGCGCAGGTTCATGCGGTGGAATGTATACCGCAAACACCATGGCTTCAGCCATTGAAGCCTTGGGCATGAGTTTACCTAATAGCTCCGCGCAAGCCGCTATATCAAACGATAAAACACTGGACTGTGAACGTGCGGGAGCTGCTGTATTAGAGTTACTCAAACACGACATAAAACCCAGTGATATTATGACGAAATTGGCTTTTGAAAATGCCATTACTATTGTTATCGCGCTCGGCGGCTCAACCAATGCTGTTTTGCATATTCTTGCAATGGCCAACGCAGCCAATGTAGACATTACCTTAGATGATTTTACTCGTATTGGTCAACGTGTACCCTTGGTTGCTGATTTAAAACCCAGTGGCCGTTATTTAATGACCGAGTTAATTGAAATCGGCGGTATTCAACCGCTCATGAAAATCCTGCTAGATAAAGGCTTACTTCATGGCGAGTGCTTAACCGTTACGGGTAAAACGCTAGCGGAAAATCTAGCCAATGTTAAGCCGTATCCTGATGATCAGGACGTTATTCATTCTCTGGATAATCCGATAAAAAAAGACAGCCACTTGGTTGTTTTATATGGCAACCTGGCTCCCGGTGGTTCAGTAGCCAAGATTACTGGAAAAGAAGGCCTGCGTTTTGTGGGTACTGCCAAAGTCTTTGATGCTGAAGAACAAGCCCTGCAAAGTATATTAAACGGCGATATCGTTAAAGGCGATGTGATTGTTATTCGCTACGAAGGCCCTAAAGGAGGCCCAGGTATGCGCGAAATGCTCTCCCCGACTTCCGCGATAATGGGTAAAGGCTTGGGCAAAGAAGTGGCATTAATTACCGATGGACGTTTCTCCGGCGGCACACACGGCTTTGTCGTTGGTCACATTACCCCTGAAGCATTTGTAGGCGGACCTTTAGCAATTATTGAAAATGGCGATACCATTACCATTGATGCAGAAAATAATGAACTTAAATTAGTTATCAATGAACATGAAATAGCCAGACGACTAGAAAACTGGACGCAACCCGCACCTCGCTATACCCGTGGTGTGTTGGCAAAATATGCCAAATTGGTGAGTTCGGCGTCGTTAGGTGCGGTGACTGATAATTTGGATTGATTTGTAAGATGGGCTGTCGTAAGTAAGCCCATCCTTCAACGGCAATTGGTGCGTTTATCTACCTAAACGCACCCTATACACTAATCGAATGATTATGAAATCACAAAACGCTTTTGTCAGTTGGTTTAGAGACTCATCGCCCTATATCCACGCACATCGGAATAAAACTTTTGTTATTTCTTTTGGTGGTGAAGCGGTATTAGCTGACGACTTTGATCATCATGTCCACGACTTTGCGCTTCTTAGTAGCTTGGGCATTCGTTTAGTTTTAGTTCATGGCATACGCCCCCAGATTGACCAGCGCCTTAACAAACTTAATGCTCCGGCTCTGTTTCATAATAATTTACGTATTACCGATGATCTAGCCTTGCAATGTGTTAAAGAAGCCGCAGGCTTAGTGCGTGTTGAAATTGAAGCATTATTATCAATGGGACTTGCAAATTCACCAATGGCGGGAAGCAGTCTTAAAGTGGCGTCCGGTAATTTTGTAACCGCTAAACCGATCGGTGTTATCGATGGTATTGATTACGGACATACTGGCGAAGTGCGTCGAATAGATAATATTGCTATTCATCAACAACTCGATCAAAACAATGTCGTGCTAATCTCTCCCATTGGTTACTCACCCAGTGGTGAGATTTTCAATCTATCAGCAGAACAAGTTGCTAAAGCCGTTTCAATCGCATTAAAAGCCGAAAAATTAATTCTGCTAACCGAAAAAAGTTGCTGCAACCCAGAAACTAATGAACAAATTCGGCAAATGACTATTCAGGAAGCCGAGGATTTCCTTAAAAAAAATCAAACTATTGATGAGACTATTAGCCTTCCTTTAAAAGCGGCTATTCAAAGTTGTCGGGAAAATATTGAACGTGTTCATTTAATCAACCGGACAATTGATGGCGCCTTATTGCTAGAGCTATTTAGTCGTGATGGCGTAGGTACATTAATCAGCTCCATGCCTTATGAAGAATTAAGACCCGCCACTCTCAATGACATTGGCGGCATTCTTGAATTAATCAAACCATTAGAGCATCAAGGCATATTGGCCAAACGCTCTAGGGAAAAAATTGAGATGGAAATAGCCGATTACATTATCATCGAAAGAGATGGTTTAATTATTGGCTGTACCGCTTTACATCCAAATCGCGATGGCCACTTCGGTGCAATTGCCTGCCTTGCCATCCATCCAGATTATCAAAAATCTGCCCGTGGCAATCGACTGCTTGATTATGTTTATGTACAAGCTAAAAAACTAGGGCTACAAACACTCTATGTTTTATCAACACAAACCATGCACTGGTTTATTGATCGGGGGTTTTTATCGACAGATATCGGTAGCCTTCCTGAGCCACTTAAAATTCTCTACAACCCACAAAGAAATTCTAAAATTCTTTTTAAAAATATCGAATAACCCCTCTCATGAGTCCTTTTTCTATATTACAGATCACGGACATGCACATCATGGCCGATTTAAATGAAACTTTTCAAGGTATCAATACTGCTCACTACTTTAAAGCCATCCTTGATCTTGCTTTTATTGAAAACAAGCATTTTGATTTAATTCTGGTTACGGGAGACTTAGCTCAAAACCCTTGTGAGGCCAGCTATAAGCATATTTTACATAGACTTGAAGCAACACAAACACCTAGTATTTGCTTGCCAGGTAATCATGATGATGTCGACCTCATGCAGCAAGTTTTCAACACACGCCTAGTAAATTGCGATAAACAAACTTTATTGAATAACTGGCAACTCATTTGTCTCAACAGCCAAATACTTGGAAAACCGGGTGGTAACTTATCAAAGCAAGAGTTATTATTTTTAGAGGATTGTCTTCTTAAGAACCCAAATCATCATACGCTCATCGCTGTACATCACCATTGCCTAGAAACTAAAAGTGCTTGGATGGATACTATGATTATTGAAAATAATGAAGTGTTGCTTAGCCTTATCAAAAAACACCCCCAAGTAAAAGCAATTACTTGGGGGCATATTCATCAAGAAATGGACGTCTCAATTGACTCGTTGCGCTTTTTAGGTACACCATCGACTTGCTTTCAGTTTACCCCGCACAGCAAAACCTTTAGCCTAGACTCAAAATCCCCCGGCTATAGGACCATCAACTTATATCCTGATGGTCTCATTCAGACCGCTACGACTCGACTCGATGAACCTTTATTCGGTATGCAAATAAAGACTGAAGGTTATTAATATAGCTTTTAACGAGATAAGCTAATCAAATTACAGTTCAAATTCAGCAGGATTAATACCTAATTCCTTCGCTATTTTAACGGCTATCTTTTTCTCATCGCCATCAAAATCACCATCAGATGAGGCAATAGAAATAATCATTCTAAGTAACAAGCGTGACGCCTCACTATTAGATTTCATTTTACCAATCGCTTGATAAGCTTTAGCCTCACCAATATCTTTATCAAACTCCAATTGTCCAACAAAGTCCTGAAATGCTTTAATAACATCACTCGTTGTAAAGATTGAAAGCGCATCATTACTTTCAATAAATTTAATCATTTTTTGTTTTTCTATTGAGCTAATACTGCCATCAGCCATTGCAATTAATGCAGAACCGGCCATCGCGGCATTTAAAAAATCTTTATTTTTAAACTTTAGGGCCTCTGTTTTTAATTCATTAGCTTTACTTTTTAATTGACTCAAAAAATTATCGAAACTCATTAGTGCTTTCCTTGTTTAAGTAGGGGGGTAGTATAAATTTACGCTATCTTATTTTAACATTGTTAAATAATTAAAAAGACACCTCTGCGTATTCTTGTAACAACAAAGCGTCTTTGATTCCATAACATTGTTGCCTATTGATGATATTGCTTGCCCATTGATGATGTGTTGCGACTTCGCACATCGCATTATGCATTCTAAAAACGGCTGGTGCTTCTGTGTCACTTAAACTAAGCGCCATCTCATAATCTTCCAAATCTACTGCGTAATTTTCTTCAATCGTCGACACTTGTGTAGGGTGAATAGCTGTTTTACCTAACAATCCATAAGCCAAATCGAGCTTTATTTCTTTTTGTAATGTTTCTGAGTCATCCAAAAACTCAAACACAGGTGCCGATAATGAAAACCCATACGGCTTAAAAATAGTGACTAGTTGTGAGATGACATTACCAATGGGCGTTTCATAAATCGTCGACAATCGTGATCTACGCAGACCTAAAAGATTCATTAAATCGTTACCACCAATTCTTAACATTAAGATGCGTTGAGCAATAGTATCCTGTAACAAGCCTTCACGTAATTGAATCATTGCATTGACATCAAAAACCTCTTTGGTTTCTAAGGTCGGCATAACCTTAAATGAGGTGCCTTTTAATTGATCAAAATAAGCATCAAATACCGCTTCAGTAAACTTTGGTAACACAAAGCCATCAATTTTTTCAATATTTGGCAACGCCAATAACCGAGCCAATATCTCCGGATTTCTTGCACGTATAAACCGAAATTGATGAGTGGGCTCTCTAAAACCTTGTAAGCATAAGCCTATATGCCGGACACAACTATCCACCTCCGTTTTAGATATAGCATCCTCTGTACAAAAAATCATTGATCGGAGCATAGAATATTTGTCGCCATTAGCAATTTCCATAATATCGCGCCGATTACCTGGCATATAGAGTGGCGCGCCTAACATCCAAGGCGAAAATGACTGTAACTTATTATTCATGTCTGATCTCTTTAATTAACGCAACGGCACGATAGGGTAAATCACTAAAAACTTCTATGGGTATTGACTTGGAGCGTGCTAACCAGCACAAATGTTGCGTCGCATCAGCGTGTAAATCCTGTAAAAGTAATACCGCGGCTTCACGCCGCAATAAAACCCGCGTTGCTTCACCAATTCCCGGTTTAATATAATTGTGTTGGCTAAGACCATAACGTTCAGAAACCCACGTCAAAAGTTGGTCAGAAATCGCTTGTAACGATTCGCAGTGACTAGAATGATCAATAAACCTACCCGTAAAAACAGGTCTAATCAGCGCCACTCTAGCCAATAGTGCATCAACAAAATAAGTCGATAAATCATCACTGGCAAAGTGTTCATAATAAAGACAAGCGTGAAAATCAGTCGAGCTGACAGTCGATTTTTCATACACGGATCGACTGATCAATCCGGATACAGTTGCATTAAGAATACAAGAGGGAATTAAATAATCTTCCGTAGAGGCCGCAACGGCAGCCCACCCCGATAAATCAGTTAATACATATAACTCCGGAACAATATGAACGCCATCACTCTTGGCAAAAGCTTGCAAACTGTTGGCTAATTGCCTTGCAATAACGCCTTTTCCTGTCCAGCCATCTACAAAGACTAACGATTCTGGGGCATGACTTTTCAAAATATAACGCAAGGCATTTGTATCGACACCTACATCTCTAAGAATAGAAATTGAATAGTGTTCAGCTTCAATATTAAAATACCGCTTTAATATATGCTTAAGACATACCCCGATAGGTGTTCCTGCTCTGGCTAACGACACTAAAGTAATAGGATGCCGACGAGTAGCGATAATGCCTTCCGCTAGCAGCAACAAATGCTCGGCCATACGATCCTGATTGGCCACCATCGCCTCATAGAACAATGACAAATAATCAGTCGAAGGCAAGGCCTCATGACTCAGCATTTCAGAATAATGCTTCTGACCTGACTGGATCAGACTTTCTTTTAGGTGCACGGGCGTGTCAATCAAACTGATCGGTTTTAGCAAAAATTGCACATCGTCAGGCTTGTAACTCCCCGTAAAAGGCCAAGTGTCTTTCATTAAGCTAAAGCCAGCGATTGATATAATTGTGTATTTTTTGGAATTAATGCGTAATCACATAAACCCATAAAAGGCGCATCTGTGTTACTGTCTCCTGCTCCAAAAGTTACTAAGGCAGGATGCTGTTTTTTATAATTATTAATTAAATAACTCACCGCACTTTCTTTGTTAATAATTTTGGGCAACACTGCTAAATTATTGCCATTCAAATGCCAATATAAACTGCCATTGAGAATATAAGGGTGTTTTTTAATAATACCCTTCAATATCAATTCTAAAGGCGCTTCAGTACCCTCGACATGCTTAATTACACCGTACCAAGTTACATCGAAGTCATTAACTAAGCGTACTTTATAACCCTTATTACAAAGACAATAAGCCTCTATTTCTGACCATAACTCAAGTAAGAGTTCATGATACTTGGGTAATTCTTGCATTATTTTAGCCATCCAAACACGATCAATATTACGGTCTTTATCCAAAATAACAGCACCATGATTTAAGACAATTTCCTCTTGAAACGGTAATGTAACACGATCAAAAGCAAATCCATCGCGCCCAGTAACAGGCACAATTTTGAAACCTTTTTCTAGCCAATGCCACAACCATTGCTGTTTATACGTCGCGAATGAATTAGGGGTTCCATCAGGCAAATAGGCTCGCACCTGTAATTGAGGATCATCCGCGCCTAATCCACATTTTCTTATCGTCTGAAACAGTGTGTCATCAAGGTCTAAAAAAATATAACTTTGCATGGTGAGGATTATTTGGGTAGATTTCAAATCGAGCACTAATGGCTTGCCATGCATGCAATCGATTAATTATTGATTGATTAAGTGGCGTTTCATGACATAAAACAATATCCTGATACGCTTCAGGCTCTAAATTATAAATAAAATTGGGTATATTATCTTCGTAGTTATCTTCAAATTGGCAAGCACTTTTAATATCATTACCCACATGAATCGGCGAACGTGTCGTACTTTGCACTTTTACTTTAAAACCATTACGTTCCAACGTGCGACCCAACAAGTAGGCCGGAGCGATACATTCACCCGTCCCTAGGACTAAAACAGGTTTAGTATCTTCCGAATTGCATTTAAAGCCGCTTATGTATAATTGTTCAATAACCTCAGCATCCAAACTGATCGGTTCTGCCATACCTAATCGTCCAGGCCACGCTAGTAAATGTTTCTTACAAGCACCATTACCTAAGACATTAACAGTCATATTTTCTAAGACATCATTCTGACAGGCTATGAAATCCATAAAACCTTGCCTAAAACATACCCACTCAACTGCAACACCCGCTTGAGTCTCTAAGGCTATTCGATCATCGGGATGAGCAAAATTAACCAAGCTGACAATAAACACTTTACGCAGGCTAGGATTTACGGCTTGATAAGCTTTGATAAGTCGTAAAAAAGTTTTACCTGTACTGATTTCATCGTCTATCAATACCAGCGTTTCTGCCTTTAAAAATCGTTCTCTATATTCAGGATGTTGAGGGTAATATAAGAAAAAGTCAGTCGCATGACTATGGGCTTCTTGGAATTCAAGGCGCTCAATAGTTTCTAGATGATAGCGCGTTGTTTGTATAAATAAGGCACTTTTAATGCCTGCTAAGCTGGCTGCTTCAAATACACCATAACCTAATCCAGTCGCTGTCTCCGCCATACCAATCCACACTGAAGACTCACCTATTCCGTCCTTTAAAACAGCTCTTGCTAACGCACGATAAGACCAGCTCATCGTTATAGGTGATACGGGATAATGCTTACCCAAAACTTTACTGACCAGTAAAAACTTACGCTTACTATTTACCCGTGCTGCAAAACCCAACAAACGCTTAAGCGGAATATGTCCTGATTCCACTTTCAATTCAAGTGTTCCAGTATCTAAGTTGACAGTTACTTTTTTTTGCATAATTTAATCTGAGAACTATTGGACGTAGTAGAAAATAACTATAGGAGTGAGTGGTTTAATTACGTACCCCATAAGGGTCACATTCCATTCAAAACAACCGGCGTATTGACTTCAGCGACCCTAAGGCCATAATTGATAGTAGGTACTTGGAAGGTTTCACCTTTAATACTTTGCAAGGCAATGTACGCCAAATTGGCACCCGACAAACAAGCCATACCAAAACCGCCCGAAGGTCTTGGATTAATTTCTAATAAACGTGGTCCATTAGCACCCTCTTTAAATTGAATATTATATAAACCGTTTAATTTGTAATGCTTGGTTAACCGAGTCACCATGTCTTCTAAAGCGATATTGTTATCTATGGTTTGACCATAACCGGCTAATTGGGATTTTTTACGCTGCACCGCACACAGTAACTCACCTTTTTGGCCTGCACAATCAACACTCCATTCAGGGCCACCCAAATGCTCCATGACTAATAAAGTTTCAAATTGCGGGGTATTATTCATGCCACGCCTTAATTCTTGTAAAGGAATTTGATACTCAACACCTTTAAGTAATTGGGTGATGCTATCACGCTGAGTGTCCAGAACCCGAAATCCCAAACCAAAAACGGATACCGCTGGCTTAACACACAACTTCTGATGCTTTTTTGATAATTGTTCGATAGCACTATCAAAGTCATCGGCATTATTAACGGCGATAAAATCCATTGCTTTGGCGACATCTGGACTCAAATCAGTATAAAAAAGTGCTTTATCATGCAATAACATCAATGTTTGATATTCTGCAACCGACAAGACTTCTACACCAATAGCCTGAAACAACATATGAAATTTACTGATCAAGGCCGCTTCCTTACCTGGCCAAAATAAATTAATTTGATGCTGCCGACAAAAATCTACGCACCATTCCACATAAGCCATGCCCATTAAATCGGGCTCAAGATAGCTTTCATCAGCGGCTAAGAAAGCGGATGCCGCTTGGTGGGAGTGGGTGCAAATCAGGGTGACTTCGCCATCAGACGTTGATTGGCGAAGATCTCTAAAAACAGCGCTTATAGTTGAAAATGTTTTGTTAAACCATATTCTCATTACAAATGAATAACAATTTGCGGCAAGATATCAGCAATGGTTCTACCTGTACCATTTTCACCAATGGCATGCATTTTCCACTCACCATTATGACGATATAATTTAGCCATAATTTGAGCCGTGTGTGAGCCTTGCGCACTTAAGGTGTAACGGGCTACTTCATTATTGTTGCTGTTATCAACAATGCGACAATACGCATTATCAACTGTATCAAACGTTTGCCCGGTATAAGAACTCACTGTAAAAACCAATGATTTAACCGTTAAGGGGATTTTATCTAAATCAACAATAATCTGCTCGTCATCACCGTCACCTTCGCCAGTACGATTGTCACCTGTATGCAGAATACTCCCATCACGGCTCTTTAATTGCCCAAAATATACCGTATCAACCACCGCATTTTGTTCATTAAATAAAACGCAAGACGCATCTAAATCGATAGCGCTAGTATTACCTCCGCCAAACATCCCTTTCAATAATCCTACGCTGCTTTTTTTTGCATCCCAGCCCAAACCCATAACAACTTTACTTAAGGAACCACCCGATTCTTTCGATAACGAGATTTTTTGTCCTTTTTGCAAATTAATAGCCATAAATACACTGCTCCTAAATTAAATACCCATATTGATAACCACTCATTTTGTTTAAATAAGGGCTAGAGCAGATTTATTTACTTAATAAATCTGCTCAATTGTTGGGCTAGAATAATGAGGATAAAACAGAACGATGTATCATCATCCAACTTTTATCGCTCAAAGAAAAAAGATTGCTGTGTAAACGGCTTAAATACTAACGCCGAAAGAGGAAGCCAAGGACCCAAGCCCGCCTGCAAAACCTTGACCAACGGCTTTAAATTTCCAATCATCACCCACACGGTAGATTTCCCCAAAGATCATCGCTGTCTCAATCGATGCATCTTCACTTAGATCATAACGAGCTATTTCTTGACCCCCTTGCTCATTGAGGACTCGAATATAGGCATGATTAACTTGACCAAAATTTTGTTTACGCAAATCGGCTTCATGAATCGTTACAGCAAATACCAACTTATCGACATCGCTTGGGATTTTTGACAATTCTACTTTTATAGTCTCATCATCACCATCACCTACGCCAGTCGTATTATCACCAGCATGCTGAACAGCACCCTCACCAACAACTTTATTATTGTAAAAACAAAAATCACTGTCTGATCTTACTTTACCATCCGGCTTAATCAAAAAAGCACTGGCATCTAAGTCGAATGCCGCACCATCAGTGGCTCGAGAATCCCAGCCCAAGCCCACCACAATTTTATTTAGTCCCGGTGCTTCTTTGCTAAGATTAACGTTACCGCCCTTACTAAGTGATATTGCCATAAGTATCTCCGTTATTAATTAGATTGTTAGTTATGTCCTATTGACTCGCCAAATATACATAACCCCGGATTAATAATGGGGTTAGCGTAAAATTATTCAAGACAATTACGTACATCAGATTCATAAATCATTAAGGTACATCCTTCTATATAATAACCGTTAAACCTTTAGTTGCCTAGTCAACACCAAACTCAAGAAATTATCCATTGAATAGTCATAGCATTGTCTAATTGGACTTTTTATCTTTGACTAATAGACAGACAGTTTTCTAACTTTGATGGAGTCCAATTCTCTATTCCCCATTCAAGTAACTCTCTTACTGAGGCTTGCTGAATAGTGCGTGGTGGGTTTTGCTTTAATAAAGTAAGCAGTTCAAAAATAACTAAGTTTGGATGACTTAAATCAACGGCTGTTGCGAGTGTTTGCTTGCTGAGTTTATAGCCTTGCGCATCGACAATAATAGGGACATGCATATAGCTAGGCGTATTTAACGCTAATTTTTGTTGTAGATAAATCTGTCGAGGAGTTGATTCTAAGAGATCTGCGCCACGCACAACATGGTTAATCAATTGCCTGTTATCGTCAATTACAACAGCAAACTGATAGGCAAAAACATGGTCTTTTCTTTTTAAAATAAAATCGCCATAATCAGCAAGATTATATGAGATTAACCCTTGTAATTCATCGACAAAAGAAATAACTTTTTCATCTGTTTTAATTCGGTAGGAGTAAGCACTTTCAGGTGATTTCTGTTGATCTCGACAGTGTCCTGAATAAACTGTCGACAAATCCTTTCGACTACAGGTACACGGATAAAGAATATGTTTGTTTAATAATTTTTCCAACGCTTCTTGATAATCTGCAAGCATTTGGCTCTGATAAGCAATCGCACCATCCCAATGCAAACCAAATGTGTCTAAGGTTCTTACTATATTATCAGCTGCACCAATGATATTTCGGGGAGTATCTAGATCATCAATCCGAAGTAACCACAAGCCTTGCTTAGAACGGGCATCTAAAAAACTAGCTAGTGCAGTATAAAGCGAACCTAGATGCAAAGGGCCGGTAGGTGAAGGAGCAAACCGGCCAACATAAGACTGTCTATCAATCACGCTAACCTATTTAGCCCATTTGTTTTTCTCTAATCTCATCCAGTGTTTTACAGTCAATGCACAAACTAGCCGTCGGCCTAGCTTCAAGGCGACGTATACCTATTTCTATGCCACAAGACTCACAAAAGCCATAATCACCTGATTCAATTTCTTTAAGAGATTCATCAATTTTCTTAATTAGTCTGCGCTCTCTGTCTCGTGTCCTTAATTCCAGACTAAACTCTGATTCTTGAGTAGCCCTATCATTTGGGTCAGGGAAGTTAGCAGCATCATCTTGCATGTGATGCACGGTACGGTCCACTTCGTGCATTAATTCTGCTTTCCAGTTTTTTAAAATGGTCGCAAAATGCTTTAATTGAGCTTCATTCATATATTCTTCGCCTTTTGTTTCGTTATAAGGCTTAAAACTGAAAGGTGATGCAGTTGGTTTAGCACTATCGGTCATCCATTAACTCCTATAGATCAATATAAATAAAAACTGCGCATTTATAACGGAATACTCGCCAGTTAGCAAGGATTATTGGTATCATTTACCTTTAATTTAAGGATAAACAGCAAATGCAACGTCGATTGGCCGAGCGGAATTCAAAAATTTCATCGTTTCATGTCATGGAGTTACTACGACGAGCTAAGCAATTGGAGGCGCAAGGTATTGATGTCATTCATATGGAAATTGGTGAACCGGACTTTCCCACACCTAGAACTATAATTGAAGCTGGTATTAAGCATCTTAAGACAGGAGCCGTTAAATACACGCCTGCAGCCGGCTTACCCGAACTACAAAACAAAATAGCCGCTTTCTATCTACAAGAACATGGCATTACAGTCGATCAACGACGCATATTTGTAACGCCTGGCGCTTCTGGTGCCTTTTTACTAGCTTTTGGTGTCAGTCTCAACCCAAATGAAGAAGTCCTGATGGCGGACCCTTGCTACCCCTGCAATAGTAATTTCAGCACTTTGTTTGGCGGTATAACAAAAAGTATTCCTGTTGATGCAAATTCCCATTATCAATTAACAGCACAACAAATTAAAGCGCATTGGTCATCCTCTTCCAAAGGTGCATTAATTGCGTCACCCTCCAATCCGACAGGTACATTAATTAATCCTGAAGAATTAAAAAAAGCCATAAACACGGTTAATAATCTAGGTGGTTGTTTTTATTCAGATGAAATCTATCATGGCCTAGTTTATGACCAAAAAGCTGTAACTGCACTAAAATACAGCGACAATGTTTTTATAATCAATAGTTTCTCTAAGTATTTTGGCATGACGGGGTGGCGTATTGGCTGGTTAATTGTGCCAGATGAATTTATTGAAGCCACTGAGAAATTAGCGCAAAATATTTATATTGCCACATCTACGCAATCTCAATACGCTGCTTTAGCCGCCTTTGATGACACCACCTTAACTGAACTTGAATACAGACGCTCAGAATTTGCTGCCAGACGTAACTTTCTCTATGAGAATTTATTACGAATAGGTTTCGAAATCCCCATCAAACCAGAAGGTGCTTTTTATATTTATGCTAATTGTAAAAAATTTACGGATGACAGCCATCAATTTGCTTCAGATTTGTTGGAGTCTGAAGGCTTGGCAATAACGCCGGGAATTGACTTTGGCAAGCATGAAGCCCATCACATGCTTCGTTTTTCTTATACAACCTCCATAGCTATAATGAAAGTAGCAATGCAACGCTTAGAACATTTTATTAACAAGAGATCCTTATGACCGTCAAACAATTATCAGCAACTGAACTCTATAAGAAAATTGATCAAAAAGAACCCTTGTTCTTGTTGGATGTAAGAGAACCCCAAGAATTCCAATACGCACATATCACTAACAGCACACTTATTCCTCTTAATCAACTTCCCAACAGATTGACAGAATTAGATCCTAATCAAGACATTGTTGTGCTTTGTCATCACGGCATGCGTAGCCAACAAGCGGCAAATTTTCTAATTCAATCAGGCTTTAAGAATGTTACCAATTTAATAGGTGGCATTGATGCTTGGTCTTGTAATTGTGACAGTTCGATCCAACGTTACTAGCAAAAAGAAACGCTTACGGCTGTTTGTTTTAAAAATATTCCGTATCCTATAAATACTCGTAAAAAAAGATGCGCGTTCCAATGTAAATAGCTTTATGATGACCACTTAATATTACAAATTGTGAGGATTACCCATGCCCTATACTCAAGACATTGTAGACGAAATTAATATTTTGGTTCGCTACAACCTTAGCACGACTCAAGAAGGAATAAAGGTACATAAAAACGCAGCACCTGAATCTATTGCTGCAACTAAAAGACTGTTCAACAAAGGCTTAGTAACCCAGGAAGATGGTGGTTACTTAACGAACTTGGGACATGAAGCTGCTGAACAAGCACAAACTGTTTTAAACTTACTAGATCCGGCTTAATACTAAGCGCATCAAGTCTCAAAAACTCAATCACCCTTTTTAATGGGAATAGATTAACGAGTTACAGACAAACAAAAAGGCTTATCAATACAATCGATAAGCCTTTTTGTTATCGCCTACTTTAATAGGAAATTAGGCTGCCATAACAACGGCAGCTTTGATTTTTTTCATAGCATTTTGCTCTAACTGCCTAATTCTCTCAGCAGAGACATTGTACCGATCTGCAAGTTCATGCAAAGTGGCTTTTTTCTCACTCAACCAACGACTTGAAAGAATATCAAAACTGCGCGCATCTAACTCCGCCATTGCTTCTGACAATAAATCGTGTCCATGTCCTTCCCAATCAGCATTTTCAAGCAAAATTGAGGGATCAGTTCCGTGTTGATGAAGATAATTTGCTGGATAGGTGCCACTTTCTTCCGTGGACTCATCGACAGGCATATCAAAAGACATATCTTGACTACCGAGACGTTTTTCCATTTCGTAGACATCACTTAGCTCGACATTTAAATCTGCTGCAATGGCCATGGCTTCGTCATTCGACAACCAACCAATGTTTTTCTTAGATTTACGTAAATTAAAGAAAAGTTTGCGCTGCGCCTTAGTCGTTGCAACCTTTACAATTCCCCAATTTTTTATCACATACTCGTGAATTTCTGCTTTTATCCAATGCACGGCAAAAGAAACTAAGCGCACACCAACATCAGGATCAAAACGTTTAACAGCCTTCATAAGGCCAATATTACCTTCTTGAATAATATCAGGCATAGAAAGACCATAGCCGCTATAACCTCTAGCAACATGAACAACAAAACGTAAATTGGTCATAACCAACTCTCTTGCCGCCTCTAAATCACCTTCGTCTTTAAATCTCAAGGTTAATTCGCGCTCCTGTTCAGAAGTTAATCTGGGCATTTGCCGAACCAAATTTAAATAGGCATCAAAGGTTCCAACTGATAAATTTACCGGTAAAGCTAAAGCGTTACTCATGTGGTATCTCCTTAGAAATAAACTTTGTATTAATTCTAGCACTCTCTAAATAAGAGTGCTAATAATTTTTTACATCTAATTTTATTCTAATCTTGTGTGGCGGAGTTGACAAACAAGTACCGCCCAAGAACCCAAAACCCCGAGCGCCGATGAAAGACAAATAAGTATAAATGTCTCGCCGAAACTTAAAAAAACTAACTGAAAATCACTTTCATAAAGTCCAGAAAGTTTTTCTACTGGATGTTTGAGGATCAACATGCCTATAGCAACTATAAACCATGCCGACACACCTGAAATAAAGCCTATCCAAAAACCACTGTATAAAAAGGGTCGCTGTATAAATGAATTCGTTGCACCTACCAATTTTGCAATAACCACTTCTTCCCTTCGAGTATGTAACTCTAAGCGTATCGTATTGCCAATAATAAACAACACAGCGGCCCCTAATAGCATATTTAATAAATTTGCAAACAAGCGAGCTAACTCCACAATAGACTGTAAACGTTCAACCCACTGCAAATCCATCTGAGCAAAATCAACCTCTGGAGACTGCTGAAAACTTTCCATTAGCTTACCCAGTTCCTGCTTATCATCCAAGGTATTCTTCGGCAATACTTGAATGACAATGGGTAAAGGGTTTGTTTCCAAAACACTAATTGCAGCACCAAAACCACTATAGTTTTTAAACTCAGTTAATGCTTGCTCTCGTGTTATTAATTTAACCTCCTGAACATTAACATTGGCTTTAAAAGTGTCGACTAATTTTTTCGCATGAGCATCAGAAACATCATCTCTTAAAAAAATTGAAATTTGATTGCTAGTTTCCAGATTGCCTGTTAATTGTTGCAAATTGACGACTAAAATATAAAAACCACTCGCAAGTGATATAGCGATAGCTAATACAGTAATAGTCATTACTGTCGTAAAGGGAGAAGCAATCAGCCGACTAAGACTCGAAAACAAAACGTGAACTTGATGATCTCGATAAGCTATTAGTTTATCGACAAAATTTCCACCCGCTGTTTTAGTTTGGCGTACCTCTTGTTTTACTGACTTAATAGGTGGGTCTTTCTTAATACGATTTTTATTAATATACTTCATAGTTCAACTCGATATCAATTGCCCATGATCCAACTTTAATACACGATGATTTAATTGTGTAATTAACGAAATATCATGAGAAGCAATCAAAACGGTGACACCAACCTGTTGAAACTGCCCAAATAAAAACATAATTTCTGCAGACAAATCAGGATCAAGATTTCCAGTAGGCTCATCAGCAATAATAATAGGCGGCTTATTAACAACCGCTCTTGCTATACCTACCCTTTGCTGCTCACCACCGGATAATGCAAAAGGATATTTTTTTTCTTTACCGGCCAAACCTACTTTATCTAATGCAGCCCTTACTCGACGAGTAATCTCATGATGCCCAAAGCCAGCTATTATTAAAGGCAAAGCAACATTATCGAAAACGGTTCTATCTTGAAGTAACTTATAATCTTGGTAGATAAACCCCATTTTTCTTCTTATAAAGGGAAGTTGACTTTCTTTAGCCTGACCAAGATCCTGCCCATCTACTAAGATCTGTCCGCGGCCACATTTCTCCATGGCCGCAATCAATCTCAATAAGGTGCTTTTACCCGCACCTGAATGCCCTGTAAGAAAAGCTATTTCACCCCGCCGCAAATGAAAACTAACATTACGCAATACATCCCCTGTTTCAGGATAGCGCTTGCTTACATTAACGAAATTTATCATGATATTTAATCTTTGACGAACAAGGCATCAACAAACAATTCCGCATCAAAATCCTGTAAATCATCGATGCCTTCACCTATCCCTATATAACGAATAGGAATCCCTGTGTGTTTAGCTAGTGCAAAAATAACGCCCCCTTTTGCCGTACCATCCAATTTAGTTAACACCAATCCTGATAAAGCCACAGTCTCATTGAATAACTTTGCCTGTGAAAGCGCATTTTGTCCAGTTCCAGCATCTAAAACCAATAATACTTCATGCGGGGCTTGTTCATCTAATTTGCCCATAATCCTTTTTACTTTCTTCAATTCATCCATTAAATTTGATTTCGTGTGCAGTCTCCCTGCTGTATCTGCAATGAGAACATCAATACCCTTAGCCTTTGCTGATTGTAATCCATCATAAATAACTGAAGCAGAATCTGCTCCTGTATGCTGAGCAACCACATGAATGCCATTACGCTCGCCCCAAACTTGCAACTGCTCAACAGCTGCCGCTCTAAAAGTATCTCCAGCGGCTAACATTACACTATGGCCTTGAGCCTGCAAACGTTTGGCTAATTTACCGATTGTTGTTGTTTTACCTGCGCCATTCACACCCACAACCAAAATAACAAACGGAGTATCTTGCTTTGGTATCTGTAAAGGTAGGCTACAAGGCTTGAGGATATTTAACAATTCCTGCTTTAACGCTATTGATACAGCCAAGCCATCTTTTAACTGATGTCGTTCAAGGCTTTTTGTTAAGCGATTGATAATTTCCGTAGTGGCATCAATGCCCACATCAGCCATTAACAATCCAGCCTCAATGTCCTCCAGTAAATCATCATTTATGCCTTTTTGCCCCAATGGCAAGCTAGCAAGAATAACGCTTAAACCTGACCGAGTGCGTTTTAGCTGTGACTTAAGCCGTAAATATAAAGACTCAGCCGGAAGCTCAACATAAATATCATCAAATGTCGTTTCTACAGGAACCGATGCTCCGCTTGCCTCTGGAATCTTTTTCTCAGGTGTAACCCTTATTTCGCCGGAGGTCTTGGTTTGTTCAAAAGCAAAGCGACTATAAAAACTGATCGCAATCAACGGCAACATTAGCAAGGCTGCTAAAAGTTGATGAACGGGGACTGCCCAGAAAGGCATCTGTAAATTAATAGCAATAATTGCCAAGCCAATTTGTAAAAACAGTAACCCACCCAGCCATAAACCAGCCTTTTTAACTGGTTTTGAAGAATAAAGACTGGTTGCACTAAACATTACAGCACTTAGCAACAGAAAACTTAATAAGGCGCCAATTCTATGCAACCAGTTAGCGGCTACTTGAGCATCAAAAGAGATAACGCCAGTATAACCAGAGACTATTCCATTCACTAAATTGAGCGCATTTTCGTAATCAGCGCTAGGGAGCCATTGACCATTACACTGGGGAAATCCGCTACACGCTAAACCCGCATGATTAGCGCCAACCCAAGCACCCAAAAGAATTTGTAACCCTAACAAAAACATTGCCAATCGGGCCATATTTACAAAACCCGTTCGAACAGGTTCTTTTGCACTGACTAAGCCCGTTATAGACGGATTAGCTCTTAAATACAGCCAATAAAGCAACCAAAACGTAGACAGCCCCAAAACAATATGAGTCACAATAACAAGAGGCATTTCAGCTATCGTTTTGGTAACAACGAGTAATGTTGCTTGCAAGACAAGCAAAAGAACTAAAAGCAATGTTGTCATTAATGCTGGGACTTTACCTGACTTTTGCCACCAAGAAAGTACGCTCACCACCGATATTGATAAGGCTAACGTTACCAGTAAATAATCATAGATAGTGTCTTTTACTAAACCAATAAATCCTGCACTAATTAAGGTTTGATCAACCACCAAGGTTCTAAACCAAGAACTTAATACAATAATTATTAGCGTTAAAAAAAAGCTAAATAACGTTAATTTTCTAAACATGTTATTTCCCACTAACCAATTTGTGAAATTTTAAGTAAATGCATAAGATCTTCTTTCACTTTATAAGTATTAAAGCCTGCCTCATATTGCATCATTATATTACCCAATGGATCAATCAAAAATAACATTCCATCTGGTATATTTCCTTTCCGAATAGCGACAATTTTCTTATTCAATTCTAAACTAGGTTTAACTCTAATAAGATCTGAATTAAGAGAAAATTCGCGATTATCCTCACCGATTAACTTATCAATTAACTTATCATCTAATTTCTGGTCTTCCCGAAGAAAACTCAATAAAAGCGTCTTATCTTCCTTATTATCAGTGCGACGTAGACGCCACAAAAGCGTATCTTTTAGCCACCATTCATTTGCATCAACTTCAAGAGGCTCTTTAAAAATCATGGCGATACGGCGTGTTCGTGGCAACTCCTTATTTAACATCAACCTTAGTTGCTTGGTTTTAAGTAATGCATCAAGACATATCTCATTACAGTTATTGCCCGGAATTACATTAACAATTAACCAATGCCCCAGTAGTTCACTAATATTTTTAACAGAGAATGCGTCAAAGCCAATAAAATCGCTATATTGTGTCGCTAAAGGAGGAACTATCAATTGACCCGTATTGGTGGTCCCCTTAACCAAACTGGGATTCTCCTTTAGAACTAACGCGATTAAAAAAGGAATAATAGTTAATCCAAAAATAATCAGTATTGTTAGCCTGTTTTTCTTTTGTTGTTTATTCATCACTTTTTTTATTACTGTACCAAATAAATAATATTGATAAGGTCAATGCCAACGAAAACCATTGAACCGCATAGGCTATGTGTTGTTCTGGCAGCATGACGGTTGTTTTTTGCCAATCTCGATTAAACCCTTCTGGTAGGTTTTGGCCCAACTCAAGCTGAAAAGGTAACAGGCTGTATCCCATTTTTTTTGTCAAAATTTGAGTATCTATAAGCTGCAATACGGATGGCCAGCCTTCCGTTGGAATTTCGACACCGGCTAATTTTATGCCAACACTTGGGAATTGATTAATCCTTCCAGTAATCACGGATTGCTGATTCTTAATGGTAATATCAGGGAGAATATCTCTATTTTGATTTAAAGGAACCCAGCCTCTATTTACTAAAATAGCCTGTGATTTATTTTCAAAAATAAAAGGTGTCAATACAAAATAACCTACTTTCCCCCCTTTAATCTGATTATCCAATAGAAATTGATGAGCGCTGTCATATGAACCAACAACCTGCGCTTTCATGTATCTTATCAACTTAATATCATAATCACCCAAACTTGAGAGCAGTAGGACTTCAGAAGAAGCAAACGCTTGATTTTGCTTTTCAAGAATAATCTTTTTCTCTTCAGAGCGCCCTAATTGCCAAAAGCCTAACGAAATCAACAATGGCATCAAACATAAATAGGTAATAGTGGGTACTTTTTTAAATCTCATTGAATAGTACTCTTGTTAATATACATCCTTTTCATTTAACCTATTGGCAGAGATGCATTAATAAACGAAAATATATAAACATTCCATAAAATACCACTCTCTCATGATTATAAAAAGCCTCATTATTATTGCCTTTATCCTTATTATTATCAGCCTTGGCTCTGCCTTATTTCACTTAGTCAACCGTAAAAATGAAGAACAATCACTAAAGACGGTTAGATCACTTACCTTTCGGATTACACTCTCAATGTTGCTGTTTATTTTTATTTTTATTGCCTTTGCAACAGGTCTATTTAAACCTCATGGCTTAGGTGTAACAATGCACATGCAAAAACCAGCCCTAGAAGAGCCTTCAAATAAATAAACATCTACCTTACAAAACATGATGACAAAAAAAAAGCGCCACCTATTATGAGGTAGCGCTTTTTTAGTGCAAATTCACACTACATTAAATAAACGAATACGAACAAACCTAACCATACAACGTCAACAAAATGCCAATACCAAGCAGCGGCTTCAAAAGCAAAATGATTTTCTGGCTTAAAATGTCCTTGTGTACTACGAAATAAGACAACACTCAGAATAATGGCACCAACACACACATGAAAGCCATGAAAGCCTGTTAACATAAAAAACGTAGATCCATAAACGCCAGAACCTAAGGTTAAACCCATGTCTGTGTAGGCTTCATGATATTCAATTGCTTGAAAAGTAACGAACAAAAATCCCAAGGCAACCGTCGCTATTAATCCTTTAATCAATTGATCTCTATTTTTTGCAAGTAGACCATGATGTGCCCAAGTACAGGTAACACCGCTTGTTAAAAGAATTAAAGTGTTCAGGAATGGCAATCCCCACGCACCCATAGATTCAAAATCACCGCCCACTTTACCAGGACCATTTGTTGGCCAAGTTGCATCAAATGAAGGCCATAACAACTCTTTAGTTGCCCCCTCACCTAACCATGGCACTGAAAGATTACGTGTGTACCAGAGGGTACCGAAAAATACTGCAAAAAAAACAATTTCCGAGAATATAAACCACATCATTCCATGACGGTATGAAATGCCAACTTCATGGTTATACATACCCGATTCGCTTTCCTTTGCCTGCAAAGTAAACCAACCCACTAACATGACAACAAAAATAAGCAGTCCAATTACCATTAAGGCAGGACCAATTGATGAGCCGTTTAAATAATTTGCAAATCCAGCCAGCATCGTCATCAAACCAGCTGTACCAATAACTGGCCAAGTCGCTTTATGCGGAATGTAATAAGCGGTATTTGTAGACATATCCTTCCCCTTTTATTTTTTTACTAAATTTTCAGTATTATCGAAAAATGTGTATGACAGCGTAATAGTTTTGTATTGTTCAGGTATCTCTGGATTTATTACAAAACGCATCGGCATGATTTTCTTTTCTCTAGGCTTAAATGTTTGTTCAGAAAAACAAAAACACTCCACCTTTTCAAAATAGCTACTAATAACGGCAGGTGAAAAACTAGCTATTGCCCTCGCGAGCATGTCCTTGTCAGTTTTATTTTCTGCATAAAAGTTCACCGTATAATATTCACCCGGATGAACCTTTAATTGTTTCTTTTCTGCTTTGAATTCCATCGGAGTCGACCCATTTAAAGTGGTCATAAACTCTATGGTAATACCCCTACTCACATCTACTTTGTAAGCTGTTTCTGGGACTTTTTTAATGTCGTCAGGACGATCTCTCTCTATCCATTTCCATTCACATAAAACATCGTAAATAGGAACTAATGCATATCCAAAACCAAACATAGCTACTGCAACCAAGAACAATGTCCTGGCTAATCTAAGATTTTTCTTTGCTGCATTTCCAGTCATTGAGCAACAGCTTGAGCGACAGCAAACATATAAACAATGACTGTAATCGCCACTAAAACAACGGCCGTTAAAATATTTTTATTTTTTATTGTCATAATTTAAGCGATACATTGCAGGTAAAAACCCACAATGTATCTTTTACCTTTAATGTGAATCTAAAACATGTTCAGTTGGCACACTTGTCGGTGGTATTGTCCAAGTATGATAAGGAACGGGGGATGGCAATGTCCATTCCAATCCATGCTTGCTCGCATCTTCCCAAACCTCATCAGAGACCTTTTCACCCGTACCGCCTCTAATCGTATCAATAACGATATAAAGAAAAAGTAACTGGCTGGCGCCAAATATAAAACCACCAATACTGGAAATCATATTCCAATCTGCAAATTGCACAGCGTAATCGGGAATTCTACGTGGCATTCCTGCCAATCCTAAAAAGTGCTGTGGAAAAAACAATATATTAACGGAGATAGCTGACAACCAAAAATGTAATTGCCCTACTTTCTCGTTGTACATGTGTCCAGTCCATTTAGGCAACCAAAAATAACCAGCAGCCATTAGAATGAAAATTGAAGCCGGCACTAAGGTGTAATGAAAATGAGCAACGATAAAATAAGTATCATGATACTGGAAGTCTGCAGGCGCAATAGCCATCATCAAACCAGTAAAGCCACCCATAGTGAACAGGACAACAAAGGCAATTGAAAACAACATAGGGGTTTCAAAAGTCATCGCACCTTTCCACATGGTGGCTGTCCAGTTAAAGACTTTAACACCCGTCGGAACTGCAATAATCATGGTGGCGTACATAAAGTATAACTCACCGGCGACTGGCATACCGACTGTGAACATATGGTGAGCCCAAACGATAAAAGACAAAAATGCAATGGAAGCAGTCGCCCAAACCATAGAAGCATAACCAAACAAAGGTTTACGTGCAAATACTGGAATAATAGTAGAAGCAACACCAAAAGTTGGCAAAATCATAATATAAACTTCTGGGTGTCCAAAGAACCAGAATATATGTTGGTACAGCACTGGATCTCCACCACCCGCAGCATTAAAGAAGCTAGTGTGGAAAAACTTATCAGTTAACAACATAGTAACTGCGCCCGCAAATACAGGCATAACAGCAATCAACAAAAAGGCAGTAATCAACCAAGTCCAAACAAACAAGGGCATATCCATCATTTTCATGGCTGGAGCACGCATGTTAAATATAGTAGCAATAATATTAATCGCACCCATTATGGAAGAAATACCTAACAAATGTACCGAAAAGACCGCGAATGGCAATGCTTTTCCAACGGTAATCGGTTGCAGCACTAAGGGCGGATATAATGTCCAACCCCCATTTGGGGCGCCACCTTCCATAAATAGTGTACTTGCTAGCAATAATACACCCGCAACCAACATCCAAAAACTCATGTTATTCATGCGCGGCAACGCCATATCAGCAGCGCCTATCATTAAAGGTATTTGCCAGTTAGCCAAACCTACGAAAGCCGGCATAACCGCTCCAAACACCATAACCAAAGCATGCATAGTCGTCATTGAGTTAAAAAACGCTGGATCTACAAATTGTAAACCCGGTTCAAATAACTCTGCACGAATAACCATTGCCATTGATCCACCAACAAAAAACATCACTAAGGCAAACAATAAATACAATGTGCCAATATCTTTGTGATTTGTAGTAGTAATCCATCTTAACAACCCTTTTTCAGGGCCGTGATCGTGATGATCATCAGCATGATGATCATGTTCATCTACAACAGCAGACATACGTTATACCTCGAAAATTATTAAAAAAGTGTGAGTCGACAAGCGCGCTATTAGCTTAGTCATCATCGTCTGGAAGTGCCGTTTGCTTGGGTTGTAATTCATCACCCACTTTATTGCCCAGATTATTGCGAACATAAGTCATCAGCTCTGCATATTCTTTACCATCTAATTTAGAAAAGGATGGCATTTTAGCTGTACCTGCGCGTAAGAAGCCATCTAAAGACTCCCATTTACCTGTCGCAATTTTGCTACCTGTTAAGGCAGGAATGAGCCCAGGAACACCGGCACCATTAATTTGATGACAGCCGACACAATTTTTCAAATAAACCGATTCTCCATGTGCCATTAATTGTTCGCGACTTTGATCACTTAAATCAGGCTTTTGTTTTTGTTGCTCTAAGGTCTTTTTAACCCATGCATCGTATTCAGGCTGCTCTAAGGCAATTACGACAATAGGCATAAAAGCATGGTCTCTTCCACACAACTCTGTACATTGGCCGCGATAAGTTCCTGCCTTATCAACAGATGTCCATGCTTCATTAATAAAGCCAGGATTTGCATCTTTTTTCCAGCCTAAATCTGGCACCCACCAAGAGTGAATTACATCAACTGAAGTTAATACAAAACGCACTTTTTTCTTTACTGGAATGACGAGTGGCTTATCAACGTTTAATAAATAATGAGGAACGGATCGAGGATCAGCACCAACCGTTCTATGGACTCTTTCACTCGCTTCATCTAAATGACTTTCGAAATGAATGTCACTGTCCAGATATTTATAATCCCAGTACCATTGGCGCCCAGTAACTTGGATGGTCATATCTGATTTCTCAACATCACTTAATTCCAACATAGTCTTTGTTGCTGGAATAGCCATAGCAACCAAAATCAGGGTCGGTATTATCGTCCAAATGATTTCAACTGTTGTGTTTTCATGAAACTGAGCCGCTTGATGCCCTTTTGATTTACGGTGGTGATAAATTGAGTAAAACATGGCCCCAAAAACACCAACCCCTATGACTACACAAATCCATAGAATCAGCATATGAAGGTCATAAATGTCATTACTGACCTTTGTAACCCCTTTCATTAAATTTAGCGTATAGTCCGCTTGTACTGTTCCCAGCCCTGAAGCCATTAAGATCAGACCTGCGAATAGTTGCTTTGCTTTGTTCACTGAGCAGCCTCTTCGATAGTAGTTATAAATGCTTGCAAGTAATATATCTTCGTAACTTCAAGACCAAAAACTTAGCCTCACTCCATTTACGTAATAATTATCACAAAAAACCAGATGATTTTAACCTATGATGCTTATCTATACCAGTTGTCCTTATTATCAATTGTAATTTACCCCATAAATATGACGTTTATTATTAAGAAAACTTGATCGCCTTTGCGCTAAATTAACTCCCGCTTTAAAGCCATGAGCTGTCAATAAATAGATTTATCGTAAAACTTATTCCAGTACCACACCTTTTAATCTGGCGCCCCCTTTAGCTATTCATCATTAATTAATGTAATTTATTTACAAAAGAAGGGTCTATTCGACAACCACCCGACTCAGGGTGCTCAACCACATCCTGTTCTAAATCTCGAAAAGTCGATAACTGAAAAGCAATTCTATTTATTTTACCATTTGAGAACTCAAACTCCATGGCGCCGCCTTTTGCTCGTGGACTTCCTTCTTTAGTGGTAAACAACAAGATACCTTCATTTGCCGTTGACTTACCTAATTGATTAGGAATAATACGTGCGCAGCTAAACTCATCAAAAGACAAACCAGAAAAGACCTGCACCAATTGGCGCGCACTTACAACAAGCCCCTCACCTGGCATTGAACTGGCCACTGAATTAGGTAAAGCAGGCGTAACAGGAACTATTGAAGGCTGAGCTGTCGCGTCAGGAAGGGGTGTCGCAACCGGCTCAACCACCGGACTAGCCAATAACTTCTCCAAACCAAACTCACCCAAATGATTTTGCAATAACACACTGCCCTCACCCGTCTTAGTGGTTGCTAGCAAAGGATATAATTGTCGCTCCATTTCAGCTCTATTTGAGTTTTTTAGTACAGAGATTAACTGTCGCTCAATCGATTTAAGTGGGGTTAAAAATTGTTCTTTTTTCTGCCCAGTATCTTCAATCACCTGCCAATCTGAGGATAAATTAACAGGCAATCCAATCGCCTTCATAACCGCATAATCTTCTGTAGCTAGACACATCCCGAAACCTTTTTTCCGATAAGACTCCATCACTTTCAAGTTTAGCTCGTCGCTTAGTGCTTTCTGATGCGTTATATTATAATTTTTCCAATTATTATCATTGATCAAAAAATAATACAGAAATGCATTACGATCAAACTTATTAAACCCTAAATCCTTCATCACCAATTTTATTTTTCGGCAATTGTTTTCAACCTCTTCATAATTATTCCAGTTTGGCTTTAGATTTGGCTTTGCTGGATGCTTCGATTGTTCAATCAGTTGCAATAATTTTATCTCACCCGTTGCCGTCTTAATGGGTAAATAGCCAATTTCATCAAAAGACAAATCTCTTGCATCAGGAATACCCTCTGGAGTCGTCTTTAATAATAAAGAAGGAATAATTTCAGGGTAAATCTTAAGCTCACCTATTGGCTGCGTATCCGAAGCAAAGATATTGATACCACCTTCGGCAACTGCATATACCTTAAATATCGTTTGATTAAGTGCGCCTGTCTTACCAGAAAAACTTATAAAAGTAGGAAGCGAATGTGACTCCGAACTATGCTTTGCTGACGTTGATTTTGCGAGAGCTTGAGGATTATTCTTTGCCCATTGACCCGCAAACTGACCCACTACAGAAACGCCCATACCAACACCTGTTAACGCTAGCATGTTACTGGCAGTTGTCACATCACCCACTAAGCCGGACACATCAACATCACTATTCGCACTAGATAAAAAACTATAATCAACCTGAGTTTCCTTACCTAAATCCAAACGCATCCAGGGTGTAAGTGTTATTTTCTTTGCATCAAATTTAAAATTACACTTTCCCGAGCCCGCTTGGTATAAAAATCCTACCGCCTCATTATTAAAAACGAGGCTTTCATTCTTCACAGAAAATATAAGGGTAGATGACAAATCACCTTTCTCATAGGATGGTGCAATGTTACTGCAACCACTTTTTAATACATTCTCCCCCTTAAAGTCGAACTCAGAAATTAGTCTTACATAATAATCATCGCCATCAATAACCTGAAACCCAGGTAGTGCTTGAAAAGGATGTGACTGCGTTAACTGAGCTGACTGCGTCTCAGCAACATGAGCAGAAGGGTAATCAACCGTAATTTGCCGAGTCGGCGCACAACCCACAAAAAATGCAATGATAATTAAACTAAAAATATAATGGATCGACATGCTTTAAACCTTATGCAGCAAGTTATACGGAGAATCAACTTAAAAAATTAAAATAATAGGGCTTATACTGAGCTTTTGTCATGCTTTATTTTCCACTCAAGCCCCCTAACAACAATATCCAACTACAGACTAATCACTTTACTCTGTCTCGATCCTAATTCGGCTTTCTCATAAATGTTCTCAATAACCATTACCGGCCGAAGCATTTCTGTTTTTTTCCCACATTTTCTATTGATACCATGTAAAATCAACATTATATTTTTTAAAGCTTAGGATATTAAAGTGTTTAGAGGAACAACCATACTTTCTGTTCGCAGAGGCAACAAAGTTGTTATTGGCGGTGATGGACAGGTCACTTTAGGTAACACTGTCATGAAAGGTAATGCCCGAAAAGTTCGCCGATTATATCACGACAAAGTTATTGCAGGGTTTGCTGGCGCAACGGCAGATGCCTTTACTTTATTTGAGCACTTTGAAGGTAAATTAGAAAAGCATCGCGGTAATTTAACTAGAGCGGCTGTTGAAATGGCTAAAGACTGGCGTACGGATAGAGCACTCCGTAAACTAGAAGCTTTACTCACTATTGCCGATGCCAGAACTTCTTTAATTATTTCTGGAACCGGCGATGTTATCGAGCCTGAATTTGACCTGATGGCTATAGGCTCAGGCGGTGCTTTTGCACAGGCTGCCGCCCGAGCATTACTTGAAAACACCAATCTGAGCGCACGTGAAATTGTCGAAAGGTCCCTAAATATAGCCGCTGATATTTGTATTTATACCAACCACAATCTCCGCATAGAAGAATTAGACGCCGAACCCAACGAGTAATCGCATGACACAGATGACCCCCAAAGAAATTGTAAGTGAGCTAGATAAACATATTGTTGGTCAAGCCAGCGCCAAACGATCTGTGGCTATCGCATTGAGAAACCGTTGGCGTCGCCAGCAAGTAGCCCCTACGTTGCGCGATGAAATTACACCAAAAAACATTTTAATGATTGGCCCTACTGGTGTTGGTAAAACAGAAATTGCTCGCCGCCTTGCTCGCTTAGCTAATGCTCCTTTTATAAAAATCGAAGCAACTAAATTCACTGAAGTCGGTTATGTCGGTAGAGATGTTGAATCCATCATTCGAGATTTAGTTGATACTGCCGTCAATATGACACGCATGGCGGAGATGGAAAAAGTTCAAACTAAAGCTTACGACGCTGCTGAAGAAAAAATCCTCGATATTCTGCTACCCAAAGCTGATGCCGGCATGCTTTCAGACACTGAAGATTCTACTCGTCAAAAAATGCGTAAAAAACTACGCGAAGGCGACTTAGACACTAAAGAAATTGAAATTGAAATCAATGTAGCCCCGATGGGCGTAGAAATCATGGCACCTCCCGGCATGGAGGAAATGACAAGTCAGTTACAAGGCATGTTTCAAAACATGGGCTCAAGCAAGACTCGATCACGTAAAATGTCCATTAAAAAAGCATTGCATGCTTTACAAGAAGAAGAAGCCGCTAAGCTAGTTAATGAAGATGATATTCGTAGTCGCGCCGTTGATGCTGTGGAACAAAATGGTATTGTATTTCTTGATGAAATAGACAAAATTTGCAAGCGCTCAGAATTGGGTGGTGGCGGAGGCGAAGTCTCCCGCGAAGGCGTTCAACGAGATTTATTACCCTTAGTAGAGGGAAGTACAGTCAGTACAAAATATGGCGCTATCAAAACCGACCATATACTCTTCATCGCTTCGGGTGCCTTCCATGTAGCCAAACCATCGGACTTAATACCAGAACTACAAGGCCGTTTCCCTATTCGTGTCGAGTTAAGTGCATTAACTGCAGATGACTTTGTTCGTATTCTAACTGAGCCCAATGCGTCATTAACAGAACAGTATGAGGCGTTATTAGCGACTGAAGGCGTAACACTAACGTTTGCCTTAGATGGCATTCAACGTATTGCAGAACTGGGCTGGCAAGTCAATGAAACGACTGAAAATATTGGCGCAAGACGGCTTCACACGATGCTAGAGAGATTACTAGAAGAAATCTCATATAATGCACCTGACCTTAGCGAAAAAACCATCATAATTGATGCTAACTATGTTGATCAGCACTTAACTGAGTTTGCAGAAGATGAAGATTTAAGTCGTTATATTTTATAACAAAACATACTCTTAACAGCACTCAACTATCGGTGATAGCTGATTTTTATTATATTATATGCGCTTAATTGTAACTCCTTGTAATACTTGGCCTACTGAAATTAAATTACATCAAGCCTCTAATAGGCTTGATGTAAGTTTTGCAGAGGGTAGCACTTTCCAATTACCCTGTGAATATCTTCGCGTCTATACGCCATCGGCGGAAGCAGTTGGCCATGCTCCAGGACAAGAAATACTGCAACTAGATAAAGAAGATGTGGGCATTATAGAGATTAAACCTATTGGAAATTATGCGGTCGCTCTCGTATTTAGCGATGGTCACAATAGTGGCATTTACACATGGGATCTACTCTATAAATTAGGCTCTGAATATCAGTCCTTATGGGCAAATTATCTTAATAAGCTTGTAATCGCTGGACATAAACGCAAAGAAACACTAAAAATTACGGAACAAATATGACAAAAGATAACACCACCCATTTTGGTTTTAAACAAGTCGCTACTGAAGATAAAGTTAATCTAGTTCGCGGTGTATTTGATTCTGTTGCAGGACAGTACGACATTATGAATGACTTGATGTCTCTTGGAATACACCGTATCTGGAAACGGGTTGCTGTTCAATTAAGCAATGTCCGAAAAGGCGAGCAAGTACTTGATTTGGCAGGAGGTACTGGCGACTTAACCGTGCTATTTGAACAACGTGTTGGAAAAGACGGTCAAGTTGTTTTAGCCGACATCAATTCTGAGATGCTACGCACAGGACGTAATCGACTGATTGATAAAGGCTTGATTGGTAACATTCGCTATGCACAAGTTAATGCTGAATGCCTTCCGTTTGAAGATAATACTTTTGATTGCGTTTGCATCGCTTTTGGTCTTAGAAACGTTACCGATAAAGATGCTGCGTTACGATCAATGTATCGAGTATTAAAACCAGGTGGACGCGTTATCGTTTTGGAATTCTCTCATCCTGTCGATAAAATCACTGAAAAAGTATACGATTTTTATTCATTTAAACTACTCCCTAAAATCGGTAAATTTGTTGCCAAAGATGAAGACAGTTATCGTTATCTTGCTGAATCAATACGCATGCACCCTAAACAAGATGAGCTTAAAAAAATGATGGAGAATGCCGGTTTAGAGCGCTGTGAGTTTTTCAACATGAGCCAAGGTATCGTTGCTGTCCATAGAGGCTACAAAATCTAGTATGACCCTCAAACCATTATTAATGAGCATCTTAGAGACTGCGCTAAACAAGTTTCTTGCTATGGATCAGAATGTTGCTACGTTTCTGACGCCCATAGCAGGAAAAACTATCGCCGTCACTATCACACCCTTTAATGAAACTATTTATTTATGCCCTAGTGTTGACTCAATTCAACTGCTTGATTACAGCAGTGATGAACCCAGTACACGACTTACTGGCTCAGCGTTTGCTTTTGGCTTAATGGGGCTTAGCTCAAATCCTATGAGGTCAATTTTCTCTGGCAAGGTTGTCATTGAAGGCGATATGCAAACAGGCAGAAAGTTTCAAACCTTATTCGCCAAACTCGATATTAATCTTGAACAACAATTAGCGCGTTACACAGGCGACACATTAGCAAATAACATAATTCAATTTGTCAGGGCCAGTCAAAATTGGGGACAAGAGTCTATTGAAACTTTTCGACTTAATGCTTCAGAATTCTTGCAAGAAGAGACACGCGATCTTCCTGCTCCACCTGAAATGGATATTTTTTATAAGCAGATTGATTTACTTCGCACTGACTTTGACCGCTTACAAAGTAGAATTGATCGACTTCAAACAAAGGTAACTTGTGATCCGACCTAAATTATTATTTCGCCTGATCCATATTAACTGGGTTCTTATTTTTCATGGTTTAGATGAAATTGTCTTAAAGACTCATTTATTTCGACCTATTCGCTATTTAGCTTTTATCACCCCTAGTTACTGGCTTAAATCTCAAACTGATTCACGAGGCTTCAGAATACGGCGCGCTTTAGAGGATCTCGGGCCGATTTATGTTAAGTTTGGCCAAGCTTTATCGACGCGTAAAGATTTGTTACCAGAAGACATTTCAGATGAACTGGTAAAACTACAAGACCGAGTACCTCCCTTTGCCAATGAAATTGCCCGTAACATCATTGAAACAGAACTGGGGATGTCTATTGCCGAAGCCTTTGCAGAGTTTGATCCCTCTCCTTTAGCGTCAGCTTCTGTTGCACAAGTCCATACCGCTATTCTCCATACGGGAGAAAATGTAATCGTTAAAGTACTCCGCCCAGACATCGAAAAAAGAATTCTTTCTGATATTGGCTTACTTTATGAATTAGCCCGTTTTGCAGAAAAATTCTGGCCAGATGCACGGCGATTACGCGCGATTGATGTAGTTGCTGAATTTGAAAGAACAACACTTGATGAACTTGATCTCGTTAGAGAGGCGGGGAACGCAGCAAAATTACGTCGAAATTTTGAAAACTCCGAACTGATTTATATCCCAGAAGTGCATTGGCCTCTTACGCGAAAAAAAGTAATGGTCATGGAAAGAATTTATGGCATTCCCGTTGGCGAAATAGAACAACTAAAAGAAAAGGGAGCCAACTTTAAATTGCTCGCAGAACGTGGTGTAGAAATCTTTTTCACGCAAGTATTTAGAGATAACTTCTTTCATGCCGACATGCATCCCGGTAATATTTTTGTTGAAGTACCGGATAAGTATATAGCCGTTGATTTTGGCATTGTCGGTTCTTTATCTTTATCTGATCAGCGTTATCTGGCCGAAAACTTTCTTGCTTTTTTTAATCGAGATTACCGTAAAGTTGCTGAAATGCACGTAGAATCTGGCTGGGTCCCCAGTACTACCCGTATTGAAGAGTTTGAATCGGCCATTCGTAGCGTTTGTGAACCCATATTTGAAAAACCGCTGAAAGATATTTCTTTTGGACAATTATTATTACGTCTATTTCAAACTGCACGTCGCTTTGATATGCACGTACAACCGCAATTAGTCCTTTTGCAAAAAACGTTGCTCAATATTGAAGGTTTAGGGCGACAACTATATCCTGAGCTCGATCTTTGGCAAACCGCAAAACCTTTTCTGGAAGAATGGTTTCATGAACGTTTAGGGCCTAAAGCAAAATTTAATAAACTAATAAAACAATTTCCAGAATTTGCTGAACAATTCCCAGAAATACCTTCTTTAATTTACAAAGCGCTTAATAATGCAGCTCAAACTCATCAACAAGCAGACATACAACAACGAGAAATTGCATTACTCCGCCAACAACTAGAAACAAATCACCGCTCAACTTTATGGACGGTAATCCTTAGTGCGACACTAATTAGTGCGGCAATCTATTTCCAATAACCGCTCTAAAATGCCCCATTTGCTAGGGACTAAAATTATTGACTTTACTAAAGCATCACTATAAAATTATTTTAGCTTGTAAATTGTTTTACCGTTATGCTTATCTTTACGAAGTTTTTACCATATTGCTCGTCCTGTTTATCATAAGTAATTCTTAAATTTCCCAGCGCTAAATAGCCTCTCAAGGCTTTAATTACATATTTTACATAGGACTTAAAATGACTACTGGTACAGTTAAATGGTTTAACGCAGAAAAAGGTTTCGGCTTTATTCAACAAGAGAATGGCCCTGATGTTTTTGTTCACTTCCGTAACATTAACAGCTCAGGCTTTAAATCTCTTGATGAAGGCCAAAAAGTACAGTTTACTGTTACCCAAGGTCAAAAAGGCCCTCAAGCAGAAGAAGTCACTATCATCTAATGCTTATTAAACAGCCGCCCTATTTTAAATAAGGCGGCTGTTTTTTTATGTACCTCCTAGAAAAACCTATCAATCCAGCCCTCCCCCTGCTTTTTTTGTTCAAATAAATCCTTCAAAAAAACCAGCTTCTATTTGATTTATTATCTTTTTTAATACCGCTTTAAACTTATTTTTAGTTCATTAAAATCAGCTTTATCTATCGCTGTATTCTCTGAACCTCTCAATCCTCTAATTTACATAATAAAACCTACATATTGTGTCTTTTACACATAAATTTTCTTGTGCTATGCTAGCGAAACATTTTAAGACACGCACAGGCTATGCGTTGTTTTAACGAACAGAATCGCTATTGAGAGTTAAGTATGACCGAATCAAGCACTATGCAAGTGACCGTGCAAAATATAACCACCTCACTTAAGGATAAACCTGGCGCTTTATTGCCTATTTTACATGCCATTCAAGATACGTTAGGTTTTGTCCCAGATGAAAGCATTCCCACCATCGCCAAGGCTTTGAACCTTTCTCGCGCTGAAGTTCATGGTGTTATCAGCTTTTATCATTATTTTAGAAATACTAAGCCAGGCAAAAATACCATCCACCTTTGTCGTGCCGAATCTTGTCAAGCTATGGGCGGTAAGCATCTAGAAAATCATGTTAAATCTCGCTTAGGTATTGATTTTCATGAAACAACCGCAGACGGTCAATTTTCTCTTGAACCTGTTTATTGTTTAGGAAATTGTGCATGTTCACCCGCTATGCAGATTGGTACTGAAATTTATGGCCGAGTATCAACAGAGAGTTTTGATACAACTATTAATGAAATTGAGGCATCGGCATGAGTTTTACAATCTATGTACCCTGTGATTCGAGCGCAATTTCATTGGGCGCCGACAGAATCGCCTCCGCTATTATTGAAGAAGCCAAAAAAAGAAGTATTTCCATTCAATTAATCCGCAATGGTTCCAGAGGTCTCTTTTGGCTAGAACCGCTTGTGGAAATTGACACCCCTTCAGGCAGAATAGCCTACGGCCCTGTTAAGCGTTCTGACATAACTAGCCTTTTTGACGCAAATTTTCTAGAAGGTGGCGCACATGACTTGTTTTTAGGTTTAACTGAAGAACTCAGTTACCTAAAAAAACAACAGCGATTAACCTTTGCACGTATTGGCAAAACGGATCCCATTAGTTTAGAAGACTACATTAAGAATGACGGCTATAAAGGCTTATCGAATGCGTTAAATCAGACGCAAGCTGACATTGTTAAAGCCGTTACGGACTCAGGTTTACGTGGCCGTGGAGGCGCAGCTTTTCCCACTGGAATTAAATGGAATACAGTACTTAATACGCCATCAGAACAAAAATATATTATCTGTAATGCTGATGAAGGTGACTCGGGTACCTTTTCTGACCGAATGGTTATGGAAGGAGATCCCTTTGTTTTAATTGAAGGCATGACTATTGCTGGCCTCGCTGTTGGTGCGAACCAAGGTTACATCTATCTTAGAGTAGAATATCCTCATGCCCACAAAGCGCTGGCCACTGCCATTGAAAAAGCCTATGCCGCCGGTTACTTAGGCGATGACATTAAAGCCAGTGGCAAAGCCTTTCATCTTGAAGTTCGCTTAGGCGCTGGTGCTTATATTTGCGGCGAAGAAACCTCTTTAATGGAAAGCCTTGAAGGCAAACGAGGCTTAGTTCGATTTAAACCACCCTTGCCCGCTATTAGTGGTCTATTTGGCAAGCCCACTGTGGTTAATAATGTCATTTCTTTAGCCTCTGTGCCCATTATTTTAGATAAAGGCGGTGACTATTACCGTGATTTTGGCATGGGGCGTTCACGGGGCACCTTACCTTTACAACTTGCTGGCAATATTAAGCATGCAGGCCTAGTTGAATTGGCTTTTGGTATGACGTTGCGAGAACTTTTATATGATTTTGGTGGTGGCTCAGCAACAGGAAAACCCATTAAAGCCGTTCAAGTTGGAGGTCCGTTAGGCGCTTATTTACCCGAATCTCAATTTGATACGCCTTTGGATTATGAAGCATTCGCAGCAAATTGGACTGTACTCGGCCATGGTGGTGTAGTTGCTTTCGATGAAACTGCAAATATGGCTGAATTGGCCAGATACAACATGGAATTTTGTGCAATTGAATCCTGTGGTAAATGTACACCTTGTCGAATTGGCTCTACCCGTGGCTATGAAGTTATAGACAGTATTATTGCTGGTCAAAATATTGGGAAAAACATTCCTTTGTTGCGTGACCTATGCAATACCTTACTTAACGGCTCGCTTTGTGCATTAGGTGGGATGACCCCCTACCCTGTATTAAGTGCTTTAAATCATTTTCCGAAAGATTTCGGTATTGATAATGAAGCTAACGTAGCCTGATAACGATCTGAGGAATAAATCATGAGCATCAATAAAGAACAAGATTTTGGCACACCAGCCAGCACCGCAAGTCATCTAGTTACCTTAGAAATTGATGGATTTACCGTCACGGTTCCTGAAGGCACTTCCATCATGCGGGCAGCCGCCTCTATAGGCATTGACATACCCAAATTATGTGCCACAGACAGTATTGAGCCCTTTGGCTCTTGCCGACTTTGCGTTGTTCAGATAGAAGGGGGGCGGGGGATGCCGGCTTCCTGTACGACACCAGCCGCCGAAGGCCTTAAAGTCGTTACCCAGAACCAAAAACTGGCTGAAGTTCGTCGTGGTGTAATGGAACTCTACATTTCGGACCATCCACTCGATTGTTTAACGTGTTCTGCTAATGGTGATTGTGAGTTGCAAGACATGGCGGGTGCTGTTGGCCTCCGTGAAGTCCGTTACAATCCTATTGAAACCCATCTCGATGCCATCAAAGACGAAAGCAATCCTTATTTTAGCTTTGATCCTAGCAAATGCATTGTCTGCTCTCGATGTGTTAGAGCCTGTGAAGAAACCCAAGGCACCTTTGCGTTAACTATTGACGGTCGTGGTTTTGATTCTAAAGTATCACCCAGTCAAAATGAATCTTTCATGGATTCTGAATGTGTTTCCTGTGGTGCGTGTGTTCAAGCGTGTCCTACTGCAACACTCATGGAAAAATCGGTCATTGATCACGGCCAACCTGAACATGCCATTATTACAACGTGTGCTTACTGTGGCGTCGGGTGCTCATTCAGAGCAGAAATGAAAGGCGAACAAGTCATCCGCATGGTTCCGAATAAAGATGGTCAAGCAAATCATGGCCACTCTTGTGTTAAAGGACGTTTTGCATTTGGCTATGCTACCCATAAAGACCGCATGACAAAGCCCATGATTCGCTCCAGTATTAAAGACGCTTGGCAAGAAGTTAGTTGGGAGGTTGCTATTAATCATGCCGCCTCAGAACTAAAACGAATTCAAGCTAAATACGGAAAAGACGCTATCGGTGGAATTACTTCTTCGCGCTGCACTAATGAAGAAGTCTATATTATGCAAAAACTGATACGAGCGGGTTTTGGCAATAACAATGTTGACACATGCGCGCGAGTTTGCCACTCCCCAACAGGTTACGGCCTTAAGCAAACCTTTGGTGAGTCCTCAGGCACACAAGATTTTGACTCCGTTATGAAAGCCGATGTCATTATCGTTATTGGCGCCAACCCTACTGATGGCCATCCAGTCTTTGGCTCACAGATGAAAAAACGTCTGCGTCAAGGTGGAAAATTAATCGTCGTTGACCCACGTGAGATCGATCTAGTCAAAAACTCACCGCACGTTAAAGCTAATTATCATTTGAAATTACGCCCTGGCACTAACGTCGCTTTAATCAACGCCTTCGCTCATGTGATCGTTACTGAAAAACTAATGGACGAAGCCTTTGTTAAGGATCGCTGTGATATTGCCTCATTTTCAAAATGGGAAACATTTATTGCACAGGAGCACAACTCACCTGAAGCAACAGAATCCATAACAGGGGTTCCTGCAACAGAAATAAGAGCTGCCGCAAGACTCTATGCAACAGCTAACAACGCCGCCATTTACTATGGTCTAGGTGTGACTGAACATAGCCAAGGTTCAACTATGGTTATCGGCATAGCTAATATGGCCATGGCTACCGGAAATTTAGGTCGTGTAGGTGTGGGTGTTAACCCATTGCGCGGTCAAAATAACGTGCAAGGTTCTTGCGACATGGGTTCGTTCCCTCATGAATTCCCAGGCTATCGCCATGTCTCTGATCCCGTCACGCACCAGATGTTTGAAGCAGCGTGGCAAGCAGAATTGAGCTCAGAACCAGGCTTGCGCATTCCTAATATGTTCGATGCCGCTCTTGATAAAAACTTCATGGGATTGTACTGCGAGGGTGAAGATATTGCCCAATCAGACCCAGATATACAACATGTTCATGCTGCGTTACGCTCTATGGAATGTGTTATTGTTCAAGATATCTTTCTTAATGAAACCGCTAAATTTGCGCATGTATTTTTACCAGGCGCGTCCTTTTTAGAAAAATCTGGCACTTTTACTAATGCAGAGCGTAGAATTTCGCCTGTACGTAAAGTCATGACCCCATTAGCCGGCTACCAAGATTGGGAAGTCACGCAATTGCTCGCCAATGCCATGGGCTACCCCATGAACTATAATCATCCTTCTGAGATTATGGATGAGATTGCTAGCCTAACACCTACTTTCGCAGGTGTTAGTTATGAAAAAATAGATCAACTAGGTAGCATCCAATGGCCTTGCTATGACGAAGCCTCAGTAGGGACCCCAATCATGCATGAAGATAGTTTTATGCGTGATGACGGCAAAGGTTTATTTATGCTTACCGAATTCATTCCAACGACTGAACGTTCATCTAGCAAATACCCCTTAATACTGACTACAGGGCGTATTTTGTCGCAATACAATGTTGGCGCACAAACACGTCGTACCGAAAATAATGCATGGCATGCTGAAGATCTACTGGAAATTCATCCTCATGATGCTGAAGATCGTGGTGTAAAAACAGATGATTGGGTCGGAATTAAAAGTAGAGCCGGTGAAACTGTATTAAGGGCGCTTGTGACTGATCGTGTTCAACCTGGCGTTGTTTATACTACCTTTCATTTTCCAGAATCAGGCGCTAACGTAATCACAACTGACAACTCTGACTGGGCAACTAACTGTCCCGAATACAAAGTGACCGCAGTTCAAATCAGTAAAGTGAACCAACCCTCTGAATGGCAAGCAAAATACCAAGCATTTTCTGAAAAACAACTCGATTTGCTCGAACAAGGTATTAGTAATGTTTAACGATAATAAAGTCCTTTGTAATACAACGGGGTGAACATCCAACTTTACGTGTTGCAAGAGAGCTTTTACATTATTTATTATCAATTCAAAGGAGCCGTTCCCACAACCCATTTATACCAATGGGAGTGATCTGAAACATGGACTCACTATTATTAGACTTAGGTTGGCCCAGCTATCAACAAACCACCGTTGATCGCTGGAAGGGCACTCTGTACGAAAGGAAACAGGATTTTATTGCAGAAGAAGTACCTATTTCCCTGATTTACAATGGGATGCCTCATGTCGTTATGCTTGCAACTCCGACTAATCTAGAAGAATTTGCGCTGGGATTTAGCATCACTGAAGGTATTATTAAAAATCCACAGGAACTATTATCCGCTCGGATTTATAATCGTTCAAAAGGTATTGAGGTTCAGTTAAAAATCCCAGATCATCGATTTCAGTGTATGGCTGATAAAGGACGCAATTTAACAGGACGAACAGGCTGCGGTTTATGCGGTGCAAGCACTTTAAATCAGGCTATCCGCCAGCCGCAACCTGTTAAGAGTGATATAGCCGTATCTGCTGAAGATTTACACCTTGCTTTAACAGAACTCTCTAAGCACCAAACGCTAAACCAAGTGACAGGAGCCGTTCATGCTGCAGCTTGGGTCGTACCTAACCAAGGTATCGTTGAGATTAGAGAGGATGTTGGAAGACATAATGCACTTGATAAATTAATCGGCTTTTTATTACGTAACAATAAAGATTTATCAGCCGGTTTTGTAATCGTTACTAGTCGGGCTAGTTACGAAATGGTACAAAAAACAGCATGGGTCGGTATTAGCCTACTAGCAGCAATATCGGCTCCGACTGGATTAGCTATACGCTTAGCTAATGAAACAGGTCTTACTTTAATAGGCTTTGCCCGTGATGATCAGCATGTTATCTACACGCATCCGCAACGCTTAACCCATAACAACAATTTGTGATGAACCATGAAAATTGACAGACTTATCAGAATGGCCAATGATATTAGTGATTTTTTTAACGCAGAAAGCAATAAAGAAATTGCCGCTGAAGGCATATCAAAACATATCTTAAGATCTTGGGATCCAAGAATGCGTAACGATATCATCACTTATTGCATGCAAGATGGAAGCGGCTTAAATGATTTAACTAAGGTAGCCATTTTAAAACTTCAGCAATCATAATTTTTTCTTTGAGTAATCAGGTTTGCTTTTATCAGGAACAATTGACGGGGCCATTATTTCCTATTTAATAAATCGGGCAACAGCTTACCTTCGATTGGCTTTATTTTAAGATGACTTATAAATAAACAAGCTCAAGGATAATCCCATGAAAACAACTGATGAATACAGACAAAGATTACTTACTGAACTTATTGAGCATAGCGCTAAAATTGATTTCTTGGTCATAAAATCCAAGGACAATGCTGCCGACTTATTACCTGCCTATCAGCACGAACTTGAAGAACTTCGTGCCAAACAACTCATAACCACTAAAAAACTACATGAGTTGGAAGATCATAATACAAATGTATGGGAAAACATTGGTGATGGCGGATAAAACGACTAATCCTAAAAAATTACATTCAATTGAACTCATTTCCTATCAAATGCTTTATTATTAGCGCATTAAAATAACAATCATAACGCAGCTGCCCCTAATAATAATGAGCTACACTTCTGAAGAAAAACAAAACCAAAGCTTATCGTTAACCCTATTATTTGCTGGAACCTTATTTATTAGCGCGTCGCTAATGTTTGTTCTGCAACCGTTATTCGGAAAAATATTATTACCCTTGTTAGGTGGTTCTCCGGCAGTTTGGAATACCTGCATGGTTTTTTACCAAATAATATTGTTTCTAGGCTATCTATATGCGCATACTATTTCTACACGCTTTGGCAGACACCGACAAATCCAGATCCATGCGCTTGTTATTGCGCTTAGCTTCTTAGCTTTACCACTCGCCTTACCCGAAAATACTACGCCACCAACAGATACCAACCCTACAATTTGGCTACTCTGGACTCTATTACTTGCTATAGGCTTACCCTTTTTCGTGGTTTCCACGACAGCACCGTTAGTGCAAAAATGGTTTACTAATATTGGCCATAAAACCAGTCATGACCCTTATTATCTCTATGCTGCCAGTAATACTGGCAGTCTCATTGCTTTACTTAGCTACCCTTTTTTACTTGAACCAACAATAGGATTGTCGAATCAAAAAATTTATTGGAGCTTGGGCTACCTAGTACTTTGTTTTTTAATAAGTGGTTGTGCCTTCATATTGTGGCGAACTCAACAAACCACTATCATCATTGATGAACATTCTCCGGCAGAAAATAACCTAAGTCTATTTAGAAAATTACACTGGCTGGCTTTAGCTTTTGTCCCTTCCAGCTTACTTTTAGGTTTAACCAATTTCATCAGCACCGATATTGCATCCGTGCCATTGTTATGGATTATTCCACTGACTTTATATTTATTGTCTTTTGTTATCGTTTTCTCTAAATGGAATGACAAAACACATTCAATAATGGTCAAGCTACAACCACTGGTACTCCTACCCTTTATTACCTATGCGTTTATCAATCCAGCGGATTTGCCTTACTGGGCTTATCTAATACTTCACTTACTGGCTTTTTTCTTTGCCGTTATGGTTTGTCATGGCGAACTCGCCAAAAACAGACCCCATACGCAATATTTAACAAATTTCTACCTGATTATGTCATTTGGTGGAATGTTAGGCGGCATGTTCAACACTTTTGTTGCACCGTTCGTATTCAATGGTATCTATGAATACCCTCTCATGATTGTCGCTGCTTTATTATTACGACCGTGGCAAACAACCCCTTCCACAAAAGGACTGCTTCTGCAAATAACAGGGCCCAGCTTGCTCATTATAACGGGACTGCTTGTTTATAATAATATAGGCAATTTACTGCAATATTTTGATGTCATCGTTATTATTTTAATTTCATTAACTGTTGTTACTTATTTTCTTCGCAAGCAACCCGTCGCTTTCGCATTGCTAACAGGCGCGATCATTTTTCTTGCGCTCGGACTTCATGGACTTTCCTCTAATACACTGTATCAAGATCGTTCCTTTTTTGGTGTTCTTTCCGTACGAGAAAGTGAATTAACCTCTGAACAAAATCAACCTGAAAAATATCATGAACTTTTTCACGGCACCACTAAACATGGCGCACAACGTTTACCCTCCGATTTAGCCACAACCCCCTTAACTTATTACAGTCGACCCGGCCCTATGGGGCAACTTTTCAAAGAATATAACAATATTAATCAGAATTGGACGGTCGGTATCGTTGGGCTCGGTGCAGGGGCTTTAGCCTGCTATGCCAAAGAACAACAAAACTGGACACTTTATGAAATCGACCCCTTGGTTGTCGATATTGCCAGTAACCCTGAATATTTTAGCTATCTTAAGCTATGCGCGAGTCATGCCAAAATACGCTTGGGTGATGCACGCTTATCACTGGAAAAAGAACCTGATAACACCTTTGATTTATTGGTAATGGATGCTTTTAGCTCAGATTCTGTCCCCACACATTTACTCACACAAGAAGCACTAGAAATTTACTTCAAAAAACTTAAGCCTAATGGCCTATTAGCCTTTCATATAACTAATCGTCACCTAGCCCTTAAAAAAGTCTTGTCAGTTCATGCTGAGCACTTACATTGGTCTGCACTGATACAAGAATACAAACCTCAACAGGATATACCTCTTGTAATAGCTACTGATTGGGTTGTTTTGGCAAAAAACCCAGAAGCGTTATCTCCTCTTAATATGAGTCGCTTAGGTAATTGGCAAAAAATGCCCTTATATTTCGATATGAAAACCTGGACAGATGACTTTACCAATATTATTAGCATCTGGAAATGAAATGACTGCTAGTCACCTTAACTAAAGATTAGATGGCTATACTAAGGATTAGCTACTATAATAGAGAAGTTAGTGGACAGTACTACGCTCATAATGCGAGACTTCTATTTAATAAGTTTTGCATGTTAATCAGCACTTTTCAGAAATCTCATCCGTTATTCCTTTTTGTGCCCGGTATGATTTGCAATAAAATATTTACATTCATTTATTGAGGAAGTTTCATGGCAACTGGTACTGTTAAGTGGTTTAACGAGTCGAAAGGCTTCGGTTTTATTTCTCCTAGTGATGGCAGCGCCGATGTATTCGTACATTTTTCTGCAATCGCAAGTGACGGTGGTTACCGTACACTCGCTGAAGGTCAAGCTGTAAAATATGAAGTTGAATCAGGCGCCAAAGGCCCTCAAGCTTCAAATGTAACTTCAGCGTAAGCTAAAAGCTACTTTCTGACACCCAACTCCGCCTAAATGACCATGCGGGGTTGTGGCACAGCCGGTTAATCCGGCCCATCAACCCACCCCCTGAATTTAGGATATGTCTTTTGAAACGACTTTTTGTAGGAAACTTACCCAGCGAGGCCACTGAGGCTAGTGTTCAAGCTTTATTTTCAGAATATGGCAAAGTCCGCTCCATTCAACTTGTTTCCGATATTTTTAGCGGTAAATGTAGAGGTTTTGGTTTTATTGGAATGGAAGGTCACGAAGCCCGAGCAGCTATAGCAGCACTTGATGGCAATTTGTATTGCGGAAAGCCTTTAAAAGTTAAATTTGAAGAACCCGCTACTGGTAAAAATGGTCGACGCAATTAAATAAGCGATTTTGACCGAAAGATAAGGGGCGACTCATGGGTCGCCCTTCCAATTATTTTAATACACCCTCCAAAAAATCCCTTCCTAAGCTTTATTATTTTAAAACATTCAAACAACTTTACTGCTTTTTAATTGACTTACTTAAAGTGTTTTTCAGCTTAAATAAAACACTATGGACCTTGTAACAAACTAAAAAACTAATATTTTTTGTTAATTTACTGTTATTTGGTTATCTTGATTAACCAGCCGCCGCCACCATTGCAACTACTGTCAGCCTCTGCATCAATTGAAATTCTAGCGAAAGTATCATTTAATTCTCTAGGAATTACACCACTCACCTCATAATTACCCGCATTTTTAAGCTTTACAGTCACCTTAACTGGCAAGCCTTTTACAGCAACCTTTATGCTATTAGGATGGGTATTTGCAGAGGCATTAAATGAAAAGTTTGACCCCACTGCCACTTCTGAATTTTCAACGGGTAAGTACTCAGAAAACTTAGGCTTTGCACAAGCCTTAGAACTACTGCTACTTCCATAAGACCAAGAATTAGTCGCTATCATCATTAAAACAACAATCCAAAATATATTATGTTTATTCATTATTCTCTCCGAATGCGCTTTTATACAAACAAAAGTTGATAATCATAGAATGCGTACATTAAAACCTACAATAACAACTTAATATCTAAAATGAAGGCAAAAAAAAGGGGGAGGATACCCTCCCCCTAAATGAGCGCACCTCAAACTTGTCCGGCAGGTTTGTTTTTGTTGATATTAGTTTTATTTGGTTTACTTATGTCAACTTTATCCTGCTTTAAATAATCTGTCTTAACGGGCTCAGCATCTTCTTTGGGTGGACGAGGCTCATTACCCGCCATTAAATCATCAATTTGATCTTTATCGATGGTTTCCCATTTCATTAATGCATCAGCCATTTTATGAAGAATACTGATATTTTCCTGCAATATCGTTTCTGCTTTCTGATAATTACTATCAATCACCGCACGAATTTCTTCGTCTATTTGTTGGGCAACCGTCCCCGAAACTTTACTGCCTTGTGAACCAGGATAGCCCATGAAAGGTTGTCCACCTTCTTCACCATAGACCAAAGGTCCCAATTTTTCAGAAAAACCCCAACGAGTCACCATGTTACGAGCCAATTCTGTCGCACGTTCGATATCATTTGATGCGCCGGTTGTTACTCGGTCACCACCATAAATCATTAACTCAGCAATTCTTCCACCAAATAAACTGGAGATTTGGCTGTCCAACTTACGTTTGCTGGCACTGTATTGATCTCTTTCAGGTAAAAACATCGTTATACCTAACGCTCTACCTCGTGGCATGATGCTAACCTTGTACACTGGATCATGATCAGGTGAAGATTGTCCAACAATACAATGTCCAGCCTCATGATAGGCTGTTAATAGTTTGTCATCTTCAGTCATAACCATGGTGTGTTTCTCAGCACCCATTAGTATCTTGTCTTTTGCTTTCTCAAGATCGCTCATATTCACTTGCACTTTATTCGATCTTGCAGCAAATAAGGCGGCTTCGTTTACTACATTTGCCAACTCTGCGCCGGAAAAGCCAGGCGTACCTCGTGCAATATCTTTTAAATTAACATCTTCAGCTGCAGGTACTTTTTTGATATGTACATTCAAAATCTGTTCTCGCCCTCTTACATCAGGCAAACCCACATTAACTTGACGGTCAAATCTACCCGGTCTTAATAACGCTTTATCGAGGACGTCTGCACGATTGGTTGCTGCAATGACGATGACGCCTTCGTTCCCTGTAAACCCATCCATTTCAACCAGCAACTGGTTAAGTGTTTGTTCACGTTCATCATTACCACCACCCATGCCAGCACCGCCTCTTTGGCGACCCACCGCGTCAATCTCATCAATAAAAATAATACAGGGGGCATGTTCTTTAGCTTGAGCAAACATATCTCTAACTCTTGATGCGCCCACCCCAACAAACATTTCTACAAAATCAGAGCCAGACACCGTAAAGAACTTAACACCTGCTTCACCTGCAATGGCTCTTGCAATCAATGTTTTACCGGTTCCTGGAGGCCCCACCATCAAAATACCACGGGGAATTTGACCACCCAATTTTTGGAATTTTTGTGGATCTGCCAAAAAATCAACCAGCTCAGTAACTTCTTCCTTAGCTTCTTCACAGCCAGCCACATCGGCAAAAGTAGCCGTTAACTTATCTTCTTCAAGTAATTTAGCCTTGCTTTTACCAAAGGCATTCCCTCCCATGCCTGCACCTTGTGTTTTACGCATGTAAATGATCCATACAGCGATCAAAAGCAACATAGGAAACCATGAGATAAACATCTGCATAAAAAGTGATTGTTGAGCAGGTGGCTTAGTTCTAACTTGAACGCCCGCGCTTAATAGATCATCAATTAAATGTGGATCATTTGGATTGTACGTTTCGTAGTTTTGACCATCAGCTGTCCGCAGCTTAATTGTTTGCCCTGTCATTTCTACTCGATCAACCAACTTATTCTTAACTTTTACAATAAATTCAGAATAAGCGAGTGATTCGTCTATGGCTGGCGTGGTATTTACACGATTGTAAATAAGAAATGCCCCGGCCAATACAACACTCCAGAGTAGGGCGTTTAGTATATGTTTTTTCATGGTCTAATCTCCTGACCTTTTAAAAAGATCAATGTAGCGTTACGGTTAACTACAGCTGCATCCTGAACTTGATGTTGCCACGTCACTTTTACATCAGTTTTAAATAACTAAAAATTTCCTACCTTTTTAGCAGGATTTAAATAGTAACTTGCTTTATAGCGTTTGTATATTATAAAAAGGCGACTAGTTGATCTCCAAAACTTCGGCGAATTTTATTCAGGGCCATTACCTGAATTTGCCTAACGCGTTCCCTAGTTAAATTAAGCTCAGCACCAATCTCTTGTAAGGTCATACTATTTTCAACTTCAACACCAAAATGACAGCTAATGACTTTTGCTTCTCGAGGATTTAGCCCTTTAATTGCCTTCCCTATCAGAGAATCCAAATCCATTTTAGATATTTTCTTAAACGAATCGACAAAGACCTCTTGCTCAAGATAATCAATGGGTGAAAATAAAACTTCACCTTCCTCTTCCGTACCCTCAAGAGATATTGCTGTTTGGGAAATTGCGAAAATAGATGTTATTTCTTCAGGCGACAGTTTCACTTGCTCTGCCAATTCTTTTAAGCTTGGCTCTCTGCCTTTTTGCGCAATAAATTGATCTTTAACTCTAAAGACTTTATTCATGTTAGCAACTTGCCCACAAGGAACTCTTACGACTCTCTCACAGCGTGACAAAGACCTAGAAATAGCTTGTCTAATCCAATAGCCTGCGTAAGTGGAAAACTGAAATCCTAAACGATAGTCATATCTATCAACTGCCTTTAACAAACCCGTCTGACCTTCTTGAACAAGATCATCAAAATCTAAGAAGCCACCTTTATATTGATTTGCTATAAATAAGACTAATCGTGAGTTAGCGGTTGCTAACTGTTGTCGTAATTTCAACCAGCTATTCTCTGAAAAAACAATTTCAGTAAAATATTTATGCATATCGCTACTCGATAGAAAGAGGAACTGCTCATCATAGCTGAGAAATATTTCTGACCAAACGGAGGCTTTGTTTTTGCTGCGACGTGCATCTCCTTCTAATCTTTTAAGCATTAGATCAGACTCTTTTTTATTACTTTGACTACCGGACTGATAACACAATCCCCTAAACTTGTAGGCAAAAACAAACATGTCTACTAACCCAACCAAGTCATTGAAAGTAAATGCAAATAATTGTAAAGCTGTAGTTAGATCTTGCTTTTCAGCGGCATAACTATTATCTGTTAGCGAATTTCCCGATAAGCTATAAAAATATTTTTTTATCTCTTTTAAGTCGGTTGTTAATTCTGCCTCTACCGTTAAATCTTCATCTTGCTCAACGATATCTGTGCGTTGTTCATATTGATTTAAAAGCCATAATGCCGTCATTGGAAATTGAGAAAGTGCGTTTATAAGCTTACTTTTCTCAATTTTTAATTTACTAGCTATATGGAAATTGCTGTTTTCCACATAATTTTCAGTTACCGTATCATTTTGTATTGACGACTCAACACTAACAGTCGCTTTATCAACAACCATTAAGTCTTGCTTTGACAACTGTGTATTTAAATAAGCCATAACACCAAATCCTCACAAACAGAGTATTTTGAAAATTTAAATAGCTGTTTATCGAACCTTGGATAAGATAAACATTTACTTATTTTTTTTTATTTTTATTTTTAAAACTCAAATAAGAACTCACTCCTATTTTTACGATTAGAAAAATCATCAAACTCGTTATTAACTATTTGTTTACTAATCGTTTCGAAATAGAGTATCAATTGCTTTTAATTTTGTCAAAGTATAGTTTAACAAAACATGAACAAAATAAAGATAAGTTGAAATCATCGTTAGCTTATTTCAGCTATAAAAAAGCGGGGGAAATGATGTAAAGGCACAATAAATAATCACAACTTATTGTAATTATTTATCTTATTTAAATTATTGTATCAGCACAAAGAACCTAGCTAAACCTATACAAACCTTGTACAAGACTCTTATAGGTGCGCCACTATAATGAAAAAAACTGACTGTCATGGCTTTAGTTGCGCTCAAGGCAACTAAAGCCTGGCAAAGGAAGGGAAGTTTTAAAGGACTTAGAAGAGACTAAACAGTGCTTGTATTATTTGCTGGGTGCTAATTCAAAAATAATTAATTCGGCGAGGGTTTCCCCCATATTTTCAACTGACATTAAATCTCCTGACTCCCAAAATGTCTCACCTGCAGAATAAATAGTGGCTTTACCCCCTTCGACAACCTTTAACCTACCCTTTACCACGTATCGGGGACCTGGACCTTCATGCGTGTGCCAAGGCGTTACAAAAGCAGGAGGAAATATTACACGCACCACCTTAGCCTCTATATTTTTACTCGGAAGTTCAATCCTTTTTTCTAATAAAGTTGCTTTAGACAGCTTTATGTTTTCTTGGGCTACTGCTTGCTTGTTATGAATAGTTAGAAGCACTAACCCCAGTAGAATTAAGCTCGTTATTTTTATCTTTTTTATTACAAACATCGTTTACCCTCATTTTGTTAAAAAATATAATCTGTTTCAAATCAACTAACTCCAGAAAACTTAGCAAAGCACTCGATTCTTAATCTTTTAATTGATCATAGACCGCAAAATTTTATACCACTTGATGGGCAAAAAGATCAAGAAAATAACGAAGAATACCCAAGGAGAATCGATGCGAAAAAATGAATTCCTTTACTAAAGTTGAACACTTGAAGTAAAAATTTAACTCCACCGATACGTTAGGTTTTAGGTGTTAAAGTTCGGACAGAATATTCATAATCAGCATGAATGATTGGCTTAGCTTGGACATGTTGCAAAAATGCTGATGCCATCAACTCAATATCAGCATTTGAAACACCAATTCTTTTAGCTACAATTCGCCAATCCTTAACAACACTGATAATTTCATCAATAATATTTTCTGCCTTTGCTGGCGCTAGTTCATACATTGATGAGGTGGCCATTACAGTATCCATGTTTGGGCGATTGTCAGAATCATCGATATTAAGGACATGTTCAGCCTTGTCAATATTCGGATTAATATCAAATGCAGGTGAAAGCCGCCAGCCAGATTCGGATAATATGAAGCCATGATTACGTAAATGATCATCCTTATTGCCTACAGCAACATTAAATACCACACGCCTAAATAATTGTTCGAGGTTAGGCTCAATCGATGAATTTGATCTTCCTGTCATTAAGCATTGAGCAATATCAAGATAACTTGATCCTTCGCTTTCTGATTTTTTAAGCAATGTCATGGCGGACGCATAGAAAACTCTTTTGTTTTCATGACGATCAAATCGCTTGACGCAAAAAGTGTGGTGCTCGCCATTCAATCTAATGATTTTTGCTTGAGGAACATTAATTTTTGCCGCAATAGCTAATTGATGGGTAATGCCCTCCCATGCACCGATATCTCGTTCATCATCTTTTGAGGGAAATTTAGCAATCCAGATGGAGCCATCAGTTTCCGTGAAGTTTGCTTTTGGCCTAGCGCCACCTAAAGAAGCTCCTGGCGCAACTAACACGCTAAGCCATCGTCTTAATGCATTTAAATCATCAATACGTTTATTTGATAACTCCTTTGCAATGAATTCAAGCTCTTTGAGCATTGTGAGTGGTGGCGCAGATAATTTGTGGTCACTTAAAAAAACATCTGTGTCTTCCAACTTAAAGCGAAGTGCGCCTTGCCTCGTTACATCCTGAACGCCAACCAAAAAGTCCCAAGCGTAGAGGTTTTTTGGTTTGCGATTTTGATCTTTTGCTTCTAGTGCTTCGCGGCGCTTCATAAGCGTCTGCCCCCACCTATCAGGAGATGAGTCCATAAAAATACCAAAATTACCTAGAACTGGATCTGGATAAGATACCGAATTGTCATGATAAATATCAGGATCGATATTGAAACACTGCGGATGCTTAAGCCATTTAGGATCATAGTTAAAGCGAATGCTACCCTCGTTATTAGCAAGCGTTCCAATCTTAAGGATTTCACCTATAAAATCAGCGTCTATCCAGACCTCTAACCTATTGCTGCTCATGACTCACCTTTTTTTGATCAACTCAAGATCTTGCAGTCTGCGCCCCAACTTATCATCTTTCGCCAATAAATTAATATCATCCGTTAAATGAAGTGCTGCAAGTATTCTTAAATAGGTCCCCATAGAAACAGCCGGAGAGCCTTGCTCCGCACGATGAAGCGTCATTCTGGAAATAGATGATCGATGTGCCAGTATCTCTGCTGAGATTCCACGGCGCAAACGGGCAAGCTTTAGCCTTTCGCCAAAGTCGGTTAGTATTTTCTTTTCAGAAGGATATATGATGTGATTTTTGCTTGTCATGTAACATAGAATATACAAAATAATCTGATAATGTCAACTTTGTGATACGATATAGAGGTTTAACCGGTATTAATAACACAAATCTAGCGCGTCAAAGATATACGGCTATAATTGGTAACTCTCTACTAGTTATGTAAAGTAATCATTGACTACTCTATATTGGGATATCTATCGCCCAATAACTATGAATCGAAATGGCTATGAAACAACCACAAATCGAGCGACGCCTTAATTAATTTTTTCTGCTCTAAAATACTTTACAGAAATGTTACAAATATCCGGCACACTGCATATTAAAGAAAATGAAATAGAAGTTAACGCTATTCGTGCACAAGGCTCAGGAGGGCAGAATATAAACAAAGTTTCAACGGCTATTCACTTGCGCTTTGACATTAAAGCTTCGTCTTTACCGGAGAGCTATAAACTAAAATTATTGGAACTTAGTGATCAACGAATCTCAAAAGACGGTGTCATTATCATCAAGGCACAACAATTTCGAACCCAAGAAAAGAACAAGGAGGATGCCTATCATCGTTTAAAAACCTTGATTACCAGTGTCGCTATTCGCTATAAAAGTCGTAAAGCAACCAAACCGACTAAGGGATCAAAAGTAAAACGTTTAAATAGCAAAACAAAACAAGGCCAACTTAAACAATTAAGGGGGAAAGTTGATTTTTAAGCTTCCGCTATTAAATACCCTATTCCAACACTGACAACCGCAAACGAGTGAGTGATGCATGTGCGTCTCCACCACTGATATCAGGAATTATCCGTAATTCAAGCACGCTTAACTGTTTAAGATCAACGGTATAATCTTCTACTTGCCTAGAAGTAAGCGGTGGACTGAAATGATATTCCTGACGCAAAATTTCCTGAAAATTCGCTTCATTCTCTTTGCGCCATAATAAAACAAAGGCTTGAGTGCGAGCCTGTTTTTGCTCATCAAAAATTAACTGTATATGTTTAATTGTCTGGGGCTGATCAAAGATAAGGCGTATCATTTGCTCGCCGCACTGAGAGGCCTCCCACCCTGAATTCATACCGTCCAATAAGGCATTCTCTATAGGATGATCTTGGCTTTCCGAACTTATTTCTACCCTCGCCATTTGTTCAAGATCTAAAAAGCCCACGCTAAAAGATGAGCTTTTTTTTGTAACGTCCTCAATCACTGTTTTACGCATAAAGATCCTTTTGAATTGTTATAACCTTATTATTAATCGTCCCGTTAACTCACTTTATAGCTAATCAATATCTTTTATCAATGCCATCATATCTTCAACAGACATTTTCCCACTAACCTCCCCACCTTCTAAGAGACTATTCGCTAAATCACGCTTATGCCTATGCAGATCAACAATTTTATCCTCTATCGTATCTTTGGCTACCAAACGATAAATAGTGACAGGGCGCTTTTGTCCCATACGATGCGCTCGATCAGAAGCTTGATCTTCTACAGCTGGATTCCACCATGGATCCATATGAATAACATAATCTGCAGCCGTTAGATTCAAACCAGTACCTCCGGCTTTAAGGCTGATTAAAAATAAATCGCCCTCGCCTGACTGAAACAAATTAACGGCTTTTTTACGCTGTGGAACAGGGGTCGAACCATCAAGGTAATGGTAATGAATGCCTTTTTTATCTAATAAATCCCGAATTAATTTTAAATGTCCCACAAACTGACTAAAGACCAAAGCTTTATGCCGATTATCTAACAACTCATCAACCAACTCTTCAAATGCTTGCAGCTTTGAACTTGCCAAGGTGCTTTCCTCCATTACCAGTCGAGGATGACAACAGGCTCGTCGAAGCTTCATGATTTCAGCCAATATTTTCAACTGCTTATGTCCTGGCTGATCAGTTGATGATGTCATAGCCTGCATGGCATTGCGACGTAAGGCCTCATAAAGGGCCCGCTCTTCTGCGCTTAATTCTATATGTAAAGTAACTTCAGTACGTGAGGGTAACTCTGTTAAAACATCATTTTTAAGTCGACGTAAAATAAACGGCCTTAATAACTTTCTAAGTCGTTGCTGAACCTCATGATCTTGTTGATTTTCAATAGCCTGAGCATAACGCTCATTAAACCTCTGCAAGGATCCTAGTAGGCCAGGATTTATAAAATTAAATAAATTCCACAATTCACCCAGGTGGTTTTCTATAGGCGTACCTGTGGTTATTAATTTAAAATCAGCTTGTAAAGCAATGGCGGCTTTAGAGCGCTTAGTTAATGCATTTTTTATGGCTTGTGCTTCATCAGCGACCAAGGTATGCCATTTTTTTTGGACCAAGCGATCTGCTTCGGTTTGTAACAGACCATAACTGCACACTATTAAATCAAAAGGACCCGCGTTATCCAGCATATCTTGCCGATCTCCAGCGCCAAATTGATAAACATTCAACGTAGGAGCAAATCGCTGCGCTTCTTCCAACCAATTAATACAAACTGATGTTGGCGCCAATATCAACGTAGGTCCTTTAGGTGCACGAGATAAAATTAAAGCAAGGGCTTGTATGGTTTTACCCAACCCCATATCATCAGCTAAGCAAGCACCCGCCCCCCAATGAGCCAAGCGCATCATCCATTGAAATCCTTCTCGCTGATAATCTCTTAATTCACCTTGTAGGGTTGACGGTACTTTGGGATTTAAATCTCCCATTTCATTTAATCTAACTAATTGATCTTTCCATGGTTTGCTAGCCGTAATAGCCATGCCATTAGTGATCTCATCCAACGCTAATGCGGCTAGAGGATGAAAGCGTACTGTGTCTTTTTGCACATCACCCAAACCAGACAAATCATCAAGCCGCTGCCGTAGTTCACGAGTTAACGTAATAATCTGCCCATCTTCAAGCTTTAAAAAGCGTCCTGTAGAACTGTTTAATAAGCCCATTAAACGTTGCATATCTAATACTTGTTCTCCATCAACCTGTATATTGCCTTCAACACTAAACCAATCTTTTTCCTTACGCACTGAAAATTGCACTTGCGAGAGTCCGGTTTCACGACTCAGTTGTATTTTTTTACCTTTGGGCCACTCAAGCACAGCGAAATCATCTAATGCTTGAAGTTGCAACAAGGCTTCTAGTGCAGACTCGGGATCGTCCAATTGCCATTTTGGCTCTTTAACGACATATAATTCAGGGCATGCGGATAACACTTGATTTAAAGAGCTATTTTCAAGTTTAAAATCACGCGTAGTTTGCAATTGTGTGCCATTAATTTCAGCCAATACGGTAGTTCCACCAACGCCCGGTTTATAAAGCGGACCTCCCTCGCTAAAGGGCTGCACAAATACTTCTATTTGTATGCCCTGCCCAATAGGCTGCAAATGGATGTGTAATCGACTGTCAACATTAACATTAATGGCATGCGTGGAACTTCCACCAATATCAGACTGCACCGTCAACATTGATGAAATTGAAGAAATTGAATCAATAACCTGCTGGCGAGCACTAACAGGAACCGTTAAGCCATTTTTACCTAATATATCAGCGACATGGCGATGTGATTCATTAATAATGTAGACCAACAAACCATTGCTAGCTGTTTTCTGAGCTATAATCTTCTGTGTAGTAATTTGTGGTATTAAAGAGATATGCAGATTTTCTTGCTGTTCTTTAACCAGTAATTGAGGTTCTGACAGAGTAATGTCAACAGGATTATTTAACGATTCCTGATTAACCCAAAAAATGCTTGGGTGACCAACAGCCTCTGAAATCGCATTACTGGGCAGGACATAAATTTCTTTATTATAATATCCATAATAATCAGATTCTTTTTCAATTTGGATATGCGCACAAATACGACGATCTTGTTCCGCTAAATAATCAAATTCAGCCATATTATGGTAAAGTCTTTTTAAAGAAATAACCCGCCCTTTAGTCCAACTCCCTGTTTTACCTAGGCGCTGTTCTTTTGGCACTAACGTGACTAGATTGCCCTCTAAACTAAGCGACCAAATCAAACGTAGTTCTTTTTGATCAGTCACAGAAGGTTCAACAGTCAGTTGATTTAATGCCTCTAAAGCTCTTTGCCAAGCAGAAACTTGTGGCAATAAATCTATGATTTCATTAAAGGGTGATTGTAAGTATTGTTGTGCAATTAGCAGAATAGTCTTATTTTTATAAGCTAATCTTTGCAGCAAAGAAGAGCTGACAGCCGCATACCAAAAATAACCTGTTTGTTGGGCTTGCTGACAAAACCCAGCCAATGCTTCAAGAAAACCACTATTACTAGGATTGTCCGTTATTATTTTAGCCTCACCAATCCAATACATTAATAAGGTATGAAATAAGTGATCATACGCCTGTTCACCGACTCTCAGCAGGCCAAGACTTTGTTCAACGGTTCTTTTACCCTGATAGATATCAACAGCTTCCAACAACATCAAATTAAGCACATAGTATTCACTTTGAACACCCTGTTTAATCGTTAATTGGGCCTGCTGCTTAAGAAGGGTCATATTATTGACATTACGACTACGCCACAAAGCTAGATTAAAAAAATAACCTGGTAGGCCATCAATACAAATATTTCGCTTACCCGTTGTTTTCTTTAGTGTTTTAATTGATGTGTTAAATAGATCAATAGACTCAAGGTTTCGATTCTGCAAAAAACGCAAGGTCCCCAATAACTTTAAGCCATTCGCTGATAAATCGCCGGCCAACCAAGCCTCCACCTCTTTAAAGTCACTTCGAAACAATCGTTCCTCAATAACAATGTGATTAATTTCTGGATTATCATGCTTGACCGCACCAAACAACTGCTCCAGCAACTGGTAATGAAAAGAAACATCTTTGAGATGCATTCGGCCATCATGCAAAAAATAGCTTAACGTTAATGCCTTAATTTGATCCGACAAGGACAAGAACCATTCAGCAGAATAATCCACAAAAAATAGCTTACTAAGAACACTAATAAAGTCTTTAGGATGGTCAGTACGTAATCGTTCAGCATTAGCGGCAAAAGCAGCGTCATTACCTTGGTAAAGGAAAATTCGCAATTGTTTTACAGCATGATATAGACTCACTCTTTCTGGATAATAGTAACTCGGCTCAGCAATCAGTAATTGTGCTAACTTATTAAACCAAGGTTGCGTTATAGCTTGTCGCATCAAAGGCTCAGTAATTGCCTCATGACAACGAGCACCATCTGCCGTGATAGAAACTAAATCAGCTTTTTGTAATTTATCTCGCAACGATTTGGACATCAAAATTATGGTCTTAGGCTCAAAATAACCGGTTGCACTTAGCAATCCTTGCAAGGTAGATTGGCCAACAGGGGCATAATTTACAGCTAAAACCAGCATAATGTTTTGCTCATCTTTCGATAGAGCATTGAAAAAGGTCAGTAATTTTTTTTTCATTTATATTTTTTCGTTGCAGATACGAACATATTAAGTCGAATCGTTAAATGTCGAACCGGTTCGTAAGAACTCTTGATGTTTTACTTAGACAGTATTTCTTATAAGTGCTTATAAAAACACACTTTCCCTTAAACTTCAGCTATTACATGACCCAACCTTAATCTTTAGCTTAATCAAAATCCAAAAAGCCATCAGTTTAAATTGATGGCTTAGACATAAAATAATGTCCTTGCAAAAAGTCACCAATGGTAAAGTCAGCATTTGATCAATTACAAAATATTAGCGTAATCCTGCTCAAGCTGCCTAAAGTTTAAAGAAGTCATAAAACGACTAAAACTCAACCAAGCTGATAAGCCCATTAAATCTCTAAATTGAGGCGGTAAAAAGCGAGGCGCAATTACGGTCCCCTCATCCACCAAATCTACCAATACTTTCATATCTTCAATCATGGTCTTACCGCAGAACAACAGAGGGATGCGATCAGGCTTACCTTTACTGACAGCGAGTCGCATAAAATTATAAGTCAGTACAAAACCTTTGAGATATGTCAGATCTTTAGTAAAGGGTAACCCATCAGAACTACTTCCTCTAAAAACTCGACTACTGAGCATATAACTTTCTTCATCATCTAGACCTTTATCTTTAAAGAAATTAAATATATCCATGAAGTCTGCACCCTCCTCTGTCAAGGTAATCGCACGCACCCTATTAATCAAACGCATGAGTCGATTAGGCGTTGAACTAAATGTTAATATCTCCATTAGGACTGCCAAGCCTTCCTGGGTAACCGTTGCAGAAGGAGGACCTTTTCCTAGAAAAGTACAATAAGGTTGAGCCAAGCCATTCAACGTTGTCCCCAAATGCACCCAGACCTCATGAACCTCAAGAACCCGCAAATCCCGCATATTAAATAACGCATCGGCGCGTATCTTAATATAATCTGTACCCGCAGCCGCATCGGCAATAATTCCATCGCTCAACATAGCGCGTAGACCTTCACCTGGAAATACACTTTCTATTCTGTCATTCAGAATAGCCACGGCATCTTTTGCGCTTATTGTTTTGGGCTCTTCGCTCAGAAAATCAAGCTGTACTAATTGAGATAACGTTGACTCCATCATACTACCCAAATTAGCAATGGTAGGATCACCCACATGAAAAACATCTTGAGAAGAGCCGTATAGTTCTTGAGAAATATTTGAAAATCCCGGCGTACCTCTAGCTTCTAGCATACAAACCACATCTTGATACTCTCTACTAATACGTCGCATAATGACGCTTAGAGGATTAAGTTGACCCAACTTCCTGACTAAATCTCGTTCAATTTGATAAAACTCTTGCTTCTTTTCAGCAGGATCGAAACCTAAGGGTCTATTTTGATAATAATCTGTTGTTACTATAGGAGGATTTTTACACTTTCCTTTAAAAAACGCCTGCTTAATATTATCATCCCATTTAATAGCATCAAGAATCCTTATTGGTTGTTGCGCTTTAACAATACGATCAGAAAGCGCCTTAACTTCAATCAGATAGGTCGATGGCTTAACGATTCGTTTACTCATATTGATGTCATCCGTTAGCAATGTGTCGTTAATAGTGCAAAATTCAAGCCAGTGACCACTTATATAGCAGAAGCAGCCCTACTATATCAATACTTTTAAATCAGACAATTATAAATATCTCACCAATAAGGTATAAAAAATTACTGTCTACTCATTGAATGATAACAATAATCGATTTATTGACATGGACAACTGACATTCACATCTAGACTTATTTAAAATCCTACAAGATATTTTATAGCGGCTTAAGATAAATTTAAGGCTACACAAGGAAAATAGCACCTAAAGCGTCAACTGGAAATACTCATGAACAAGCAACCATTAAAAAACGTAACAGACGAAGAGAGTAAGATTGCTTCTAGACGTACCTTTCTTAAGCAAATGGCAGGCGTTTCCTTACTTACACTCAGTGGATCTGGAATTGCCTCTGCAACGGTCAGAGACATAATTCATCCAGGTAAAAACTATCACTACGAGCCTCTAAAATCAGCTCATAAAAACCCAAAATCACTCCATTCACGCATACTAACTCGTCACACAAATACCGAGGATTTTCACTCACACTCTCATAAAATGTTATCTTTTGAACATGCTCATACTGGGGATAAATTAAAGCTAACTTATTTTGAGCGCGGCAGATATATTAAAGACGCACTTCAGGAAATTAATTATTTATTGCGTGATTATCATACCGATGACATACATCCCATCGACACCGCATTATTGGATCAATTATTTGATCTAAAGCAAACACTCGGCATTAATAAACCTTTTCATATTGTTTCCGGTTATCGCTCACCTTTCACTAATGCTGCATTGCGCAAACATAGCCATGGGGTCGCTGAGCATAGTTTTCATATGCAAGGAAGAGCTATTGATATCAGAGTTGAAGGTATGTCCGCCAGAACAATTAACAAGGCTGCGCTGGCAATGGCAAAAGGCGGTGTAGGTTACTACCCTCAAAATGACTTTGTTCATTTAGACACAGGTGAAATTAGAAATTGGTAACGTCTAACTTACCCTTAAAACCATCAAGGCGCCACATCACCCTCCGAACCAAGCTCTAGTTTTATTCCTTCTTTAGGCGGCATAACTGTTGCTTCTCCTAAAGAAGCAGGCTGTGCAAAAATCTCCTGATCTGACACATCGACTACTTTATTAAGCGCGTTTTCTAGAACCGTATCATAGCCGTAAATATCTGAGTAAAAAGTCAAATTATCATATTGATCAATAAAAGAGGTTACATAAAAAAACAATACCGGAATCGATTTTTTTAAGACGACACGTCGTGTTTTATCAGCAGCCATCGCCTCATCAATCGCCTCTTTTGTCCATTGATTTTTGAGAACAAACTCAGCCAATTGATCCGGATTTTCTACCCGCACACATCCATGACTAAAATCTCTTCGAGATCGACTGAATAAAGAATGAGACGGCGTATCATGCAGATAAACGTCACTCTTATTCGGGAATATAAATTTTACTTTACCTAGTGCATTTTTTTTACCAGGTCGTTGTCTGATTCGTAAGTTACCTTGCTTGAGTCCGCTCATTGATGTCGCATTAAAAGCAACCGCTTTTGTCTCATTACCAAAGGTGCTCACTAACTCCATATTTTCTGCGGCTAAATAACCAGGATTCTCAATTAATTTAGGTAATATTTCTTTCTTAACGATATTGTAAGGGACATTCCAATAAGGCATAAAATCAATGAACCGCATTTCTGCCATCAATACTGGCGTTTCATTTTTTAATGCTTTACCAACCACTACACGCATATTCGGCATGTTTGCATTAATCTCATTAAGGTCATCAAACGCCCATAATTGAAAAGCTGGAATGTTGACGACAATAGAAGCGCCGGCGCTGGCCTCAGGCAACCAACGCAAGCGCTCCATTGCCAACTCAATTTGAGTGACTCGCTGACTTAAAGGGGCAGTCATTGCTACAACTGTACTTTTACCTATAACGCCATCAACATTCAACCCATGCCGAAGCTGAAATTTTTTAACGCCCGCCACTAATTGACTTGAATAACGAGTGACTTTTTTAGACTCACTTTCGGACCCTTTAGGCATATCGCCAACAGCGGCTAAAAAATGCGTTAACTCATCACCATTGGCAAGTTCATCACCAGGATTAATGGGGTTTGAAAAAACCATATTAAAAACAAGCTGATCTTTAACCAATTGACGATAAGTAATCAAGGCTTTCTTTAGCCCCTGATATTGTTTTAATTTAGGTTCTACTAATTCAGGCAACTGAGAAAGTGTGCCTTGCTGTAAATTTTGTTTAATTAAGTTTGGTAAATCAATTAACTTTTTATCTCTTAATTTAAGATTAAAATTTATTGCTTTTGGATTGACCCGACCATAATGTAAGTCATGCAAGTACCGTAATAACGATATACTAATAGCCGTATCATAGAGCGCTAGCTGTTTATAATTATCAGCGGCTAACTTTAAAGCCGCAGGTAGTTTTTGCTTTAAAGAGTGTGCGTCATAATTATTTGGGTCCAAACCATTAAACGCTACTTTTTCTAATACATCCAACACCTCGGCCGTCTTTTTTTCTGCCTCAGGGCTGCCTAACCATAATAATTTATAGCCTGTCGCTTTATAAAGCGCTTCAAGATCTTCAGAGCGATTTTTAAAATCAGGTCTCTGTAAATAAGAATTATATTTTGTCGTATTTATAAACGACACTTCGTCAAACAGCTCTCTGTTTTCAGAGGCTATTATGCCATCTAATAAATTAGCAGATTGCTTGTCGACTGCATCCTTTAACAGAACGCCATTCTCAGTCATTAAACCTTTTATTTGATCGATTACACTGTCAGCTAACAACGTCTGAGTTGATAAACTCAATAAAAAAAACACCATCAACTGAGGCAGTATGTAAGAGCAATGTCTCTTTAAAAAAAATCCTCGCCTAGCACACGATTGCCATCGTTTATAAGCAACAAACAATCCTTTCAAACACTGCATAAACACCCCATTTACTTAATATACTAATCTGCAGACAATAAACTCACTACAAAAAAATCCTTTTTTGCCTTCATGCTATCTTACGTCACACAACTTGCGTTACTATAACTAAGCACATGATTTAGTCCAAGCCATAAAAGTTTACTGAATTTTATGGGTAATATAACATTTATCTTACGCTACCCTATCAAGGAAAGCTGATGGCAAATAAAACCGTAATCCCTTGTGAAAGTCTTTTCCCTTCTGCAAAAGAAGATGTAGCCAATGTATCTTATGATTACGGCACCCCGCAAAGCCATTCTCCGTCTTATCGCTTAGCTTACGATGACTTTGACTTCATCATGCGTGATGAACTAAGACCTGTGCGCTTACAACTTGAACTACTTAAACCTGAGCTAGCGCAATTAGAAGAAAATATAAAATCAACAGTGGTTGTTTTCGGTAGTGCCCGTATTTCTGACCATGAATCGGCGCTAAAAAATGTACAGCACGCCGAACAACTCTTGGCCTTAAACCCAAGCAATCCTGATCTTGAAAATAAGCTGGCAATAGCATGCCGTCTCTTAAAAAAAAGCCATTATTACGAAGAAGCTCGAAAACTGGGCACCCTTATCACCTTAAGTGACAAAAACATTAAACAAGCATTAACTGTCGTCACGGGTGGAGGACCTGGAATTATGGAAGCGGCTAACCGAGGCGCCGCAGATATCGGAGGAAAAAGTATAGGCCTAAATATTGTGCTACCCGGCGAACAAAAACCTAATCCTTATATTACTCCTGAATTATGCTTCCAGTTTCATTACTTCGCTATTCGAAAAATGCACTTTTTAATGAGGGCGGTTGCGTTAATTGCCTTTCCTGGTGGATTTGGCACTCTAGATGAACTGTTTGAAGCACTTACCCTTATACAAACCAAAAAAGTTAAACCTATCCCCGTCATCTTATTCGGGGAAACATACTGGAATACTTTAATTAATTTCGATATGCTGGTCGAAGAAGGTGTCATCACCCCTTGCGATCGCAACCTTATTCAATATGCAGAAACTGCCGAACAAGCATGGCATTTAATTCTGAAAAACTACACCGTTAATGACGCTCATCAACCTGATTAAAAGGTCCCACTATGACAAATCTTACTTTTTTCGGTGCTACAGGCCAAGTAACCGGTTCCTGTTATTTACTTGAAACCAACGCCCATCGCCTATTATTAGATTGCGGATTGTTTCAGGGCTCAAAAGAAACAGAACAACAAAATGAAGCAGATTTTCCATTTAATCCTGCTAGTCTCGATGCAGTGGTACTCTCTCATGCTCATCTTGACCATTGTGGACGACTACCAAAATTAGTTAAAGAAGGCTTTAAGGGGCCCGTATTTCTTACCGACGCCAGCTTTTCCCTTCTTGAATTAATGCTTAGAGATGCTGTTCACATCCAATTAAGAGATACCGAGTGGGAAAATAAGCGACGCGAACGTGCCGGAAAAAAATTACTTGAACCACTTTATGATCTGGAAGATGTTGAAGCCTTATTAAAACTTAGACAACGGATCAGCTACTATGAAGAAAAAGAAATACTCGAAGGTGTATCCGTTTCTTTTCATGAAGCAGGACATATTCTCGGCTCATCAATTGTGCGCCTGCGCATTAACGACCAAAATAGAGTTAAAACACTGGTTTTTTCAGGTGACTTAGGTAATCCAAACTCACCGTTATTACGTGACCCGTGCATTTTAAGTGATGCCGATATATTATTACTGGAATCAACCTACGGTGATCGTGATCATAAACCCTTAGACAACACCCTGACTGAATTACGTGAAACATTAGCAGAGGCCGCAAAAAATGGCGGCAATGTTATTATTCCAGCTTTTGCGGTGGGGCGTACTCAAGACTTAATTTATTGGCTAGGTAAAATACAACGCCAAGGTGGATTACCTCAACAACAAATTTACTTAGATAGCCCAATGGCTATTAGCGCTAGTGAAATCTATGCGAACCATAGCCATCTTTTTAATATTGACGATCCCGAGTTCACAAAAATAGCGCCCCAAGGATGGCATGCTTGGCTTAAAGGTTTGATTTATTCAGAATCAACAGAAGAATCAATGGCTGTTAATCGGATTGCGGGGGGAGCAATAATTATAGCCGGCAGTGGAATGTGCAACGGAGGGCGCATACGTCATCATCTTAAATATAATTTATGGCGGCATAATGCTCATATCATTATTGCCGGTTTTCAAGCCGAGGGTACGCTAGGAAGGATACTTGTTGATGGCCACCAGAAACATATAAAAATCCTTGGTTCAGAAATCAATGTTGCCGCTAAAATACACACCCTAGGTGCATTAAGCGCCCATGCTGACCAAAGTCAATTATTAGCATGGGCTAGTCATTTTAATACACCTAAGCCTAGACTTTATCTCGTTCACGGAGAAAAATCAGCCGCTTTATCTTTACAAGCATCCTTTAATCGGACAGGTTGGAGCGCAACCATTCCCAAAGTAGGTGATAAAATTACTTTTTAACTTAAAGCATCATTCGTCAAATTTTTACCCAAAAAAACTCTCGCTATAGCTTGATATAACGAGAGTCTTTATCTACTTCTTATGATCCTGTATTTCTCTTTGTGGATAAAAAACATCAAATTAAACAAATTTATTTAACAAATTCGTGGCAAAGGATCGTCTTCCAACTCTTGTAAAATACGCTCACCCCCTATTATCGTTTCAATCAAGGCATGCGGATAGCCCGACTCTATTCGACCCATTATTGCAGCCTCTAAATAGCCTGCCTTATGTAAATTATGTAGTGCTGTTTCTGCATAAGTTGGATCGATGACGGCTAATACTCGACCTTCACAGGCCATATATAAAGGATCATAGCCCAGCATTTCAGCAACGGCTCTCACTTGATCATTGATAGGGATTTTAGCCTCATAAAATCGGACAGCGTTAGAAGTTGCCTGTGCAATTTCATGCGCTATGGTAGCAATCCCACCTCGGGTCGGATCACGCATAAATCTTAACCCTGGCGTTTCAAGTAACAGCTGCGTAATGGGTATAACACTGGCAGCATCTGATTTTAAATCTCCCTTCAAGCCAAACTGTTCTCGCGCCAACATCACCGCCGTACCATGATCACCGGCAGTGCCGCTTAATAAAATAAAATCGCCGACTTTTATCTGCTCAAAACCCAACTTTAAATGTAAAGGTCGCTGTCCAACACCCGTTGTCGCAAAATAAATACCACCTCCCTGACCTCGCCGCACCACTTTTGTATCACCTGCTACAATCTTCACACCGCATTCCTGACAAGCTTTTGCCATGCTTTGTACAATTCGATCTAACAAAGCAATTTCCAAACCTTCTTCGATAAAAGCATTCAAGGTTAAATAAAGCGGTGTTGCACCTGAAACCGCCAAATCATTGACGGTGCCATGTACCGCTAAACTGCCAATATCTCCACCGGGGAACTCCAGTGGTTCAACAGTAAACCCATCGGTAGTGATAACCACCCCACCCGCTTTAACATTTAATGGAATAAGAGCGGCATCAGTCTGCGTACTCAATAAATCATTTTTAAGATGGCGGGCAAAAATCTGATCAATTAAATCTCTCATTAATCGACCTCCATTTCCGTGAGCCAAACTAATATGTGTATCTAATGTAATATGTTTTAAGATCATGACTTATCCTTTAGAATCTACTGGCACTTTTCCAATCAATACAAAATACTCATTGAACTTTACGCTCAACACACAAAATCCCTTACCTAACGACAGATCTACAAAAATTTAGCGACCCTATTTCCATTGTTTTTAGCCGCTTTATTTCCTTTCTTTAAGAAAATAAACGTCTATAATCAATCCGTGCTTCATTAATTACCTTTATCCAACAACCCTTCACTTTAACGACAAATTAAGACTATGCAAATATGGGTTGATGGGGATGCTTGCCCTAAAGTGATCAAAGACATTTTATTTAGAGTCGCTAATCGCACTAAAATACTGACCACCTTTGTAGCCAATCAATCACTACCCATTCCTCCTTCACCTTATATAAAACTCTTGCTGGTAAACTCTGGCTTTGATGTAGCTGATAACGAAATTATCAAAAAATTAACTCTCGGTGATTTAGTCATTACCAGTGACATTCCTCTCGCTTATGAAGTCCTTGAAAAAAAAGCTCATGCGCTTAATCCTCGTGGCGAACTCTACAATAAAGAGACTATTAAAGAACGTTTAAATATGCGTGATTTTATGGAGTCATTACGTTCCTCAGGTATTAATACAGGAGGACCCTCCACCTTGAGTTCACGTGATGTACAAGCCTTTGCCAATCAATTAGATAAATTTCTGGCTCACACCACAAGAACTTTAATTTAAAGTCATCTATTCTGCATCCACTTTAACAAAAATCGCCCCGTATTCATGGATAAGGGCATAAACTAATTGATCACCTAACATCTATAATCGCAGTAAAATTAAAGTGACTTACCTTTAAGTTGAAACAGCCTGTTAAAATAACCAAAAAATTATTAAGGACATAGAAAATGTTTGAGTTATATCTTGATACCGCTGATGCTAAACATGTTGCACGTTTTAACGCCTGCCTGCCAATCAAAGGAGTAACAACAAATCCTTCAATTATAGCGAAATCAGGTATCGGCCTTAATCAACTGCTGGTAGAGTTGGACAGTATCCTAGGTAAAAAAGCCTGTTTTCATGTGCAAGTGACCAGCGTAACCGTTGATGAAATGGTAGCAGAAGCAAGAAAGATCGATGAACTTCCTTATAATATGGTCGTAAAAATACCGGCAACTGAAATCGGCCTTGCCGCCATCAAACAAATAAAAACCGAAAATATTACCGTATTAGCCACAGCCATTTACAGTGCGCAACAAGGCTTCCTTGCCGCCCTATGTGGTGCCGACTACCTTGCACCCTATGTCAATAGAATTGATGCCATTGGTGCTGATGGCGTAGGTGTCGTCGCTGATTTACAATGTCTTCTAAACCAACATCACTTAAACAGCAAACTGTTACCGGCCAGTTTCAAAAACGTACAGCAAGTCATGGATGTGCTGAAACTTGGCGTGGCCGCCATCACGCTACCGTATGATATTGCCGTACAATTATTCGCCCATCCCTCGGTACAGCCTGCTGTTGATCAATTTAGTCTTGACTGGCAAACGGCTTTTGGTAATAAACGTTCATTTGAAAGCTAAGGCTTAGACCCTTGTTTTTTATTACTAAGAGCGCACGAATCAAGGGTAAATAAACTCAATACCCTTCTAAGTGACGCTCTATTTTGATTAGGTTTATTAGTGTCGAAATAACTAAAGCCAAACTTCAGTAGAGCTTGCCCGCTATATCCAAATACGTCAAATAAAGCCTCATATCAAACTCTAACTGAAAATAATCAGGCTCCATATACACGCATAACCTATAAAAAGCTTTGTTATGATCCTTTTCTTTCAAATGAGCCAACTCATGAACAACAATCATTTGTAATAGTTCTTGAGGGCATTTTTTAAAAACAGATCCTATTCGAATTTCATTTTTTGATTTCAGATTATTCCCCTGCACTCTAGAAACAAAGGTGTGTAACCCTAAAGCCTGATGCAGCACATCAATTTTATCGTCGTAAATAACTTTACTGAGCGAATTAGATTGCTTAAGAAAACGATTCTTCATATCGATGACATAATTATAAAGAGCCTTATCAGTCCTAATATCATGACTAATCGGATACTTCTTTAATAAAACATCACCTAATTTATGGGTATCAATTAAAGCCTGTACTTGATTCGTTACTGTTACCGAATAACCCGTGAGATATTTTAAGATCGTCATTTAATATAACCACATAACAGTAACTAACTCCAAGGCGGCACATCACCGTCATACGCAATAAAATCTTTATCCGCTGGATAAGTGAAGACGCCTGGCGTATCATCACCGTTCATCGTCGTATTTAGCGTTACTGTCGATTGATTTTTTTTAACTTTTGATGCTAAGGAAACATCAAGGGGCATCGACGCTACTTGCCACTTTATAAAAAGGCTACTTTCTAAATCGCTTGAAATATACCATTTTTTATTAACGGCATCCCATCTAGCACCCAACGCTTTAACCGCATCTTTTTGAGCATAAGGGACATTAAGATATATTTTTGAATTGGTCATTTTACTTTTTTGCGTCTTTAATTAAAAAATCTGTGGCATTGTAATTCATTGCGATCAGAAATTTATTTAAAAAACATAGCACAAAAGAACTTACCATCAATCAGGCGGTACGAAAAAAATAAACAGGAAAGTCACTGATAAAAACCCACTGCTGTTTGTCATTAAAAAGTAACATACAGTTTGATACAATATCTTTTTATATTTGATAAATTATTTATGTCTAATTTCACTATTCTCGTTGTTGAAGATGAAGATGCTATAAGAGGCATGTTAATAATGATTCTTGAACAAGCCGGTTTTTTGGCCCTTGCCGCAACTGACGCGGAAGATGCTCAAAAACACTTAGATGAGAGCTCTCCTGACTTAATCCTTCTCGATTGGATGTTGCCCGGCATCAGTGGTGTTGAGTGGGCTAGACGTTTAAAAAAAGAACCTATTTATCGCGAGATACCCATTATCTTATTAACCGCGCGTGGCGAAGAAGAAGACAAAGTTAGAGGACTTGAAATTGGCGCAGATGACTATGTCACCAAACCTTTTTCCCCCAAAGAATTAGTCGCGCGTATTCGAACTGTTTTACGCAGATCTGGAAAAATACAAGGTCAAGCACAAATAATAATAGGTGATTTGACCCTCGATACTGAACAGCATCGACTAAGTATTGGTGACCGTCAATTAGAGGTCAGCCCTACCGAATTTCGATTAATGCATTTTTTTATGACGCATCCTGACAAGGTATACACGCGCACCCAACTACTCGACCAAGTATGGGGACGCACCGTCTATATTGAAGAGCGTACAATTGATGTTCATATCCGCCGCCTTAGAAAAATCCTTGAGGAATATGGTCGTGAAGATTTAGTTAAAACCGTTCGTGGTTTTGGCTATCGATTTTCTTTAACAGATTGATATTATGGGCGTTTGGCAAAAAGAAATCACTTTAGTCCTGCTGCTGTTATTTGTTTCCATTATCGCAGGAACAATAACAGGGCACTTAATCATGCTGCTGTTTTTAATCATGCTAGGCATTATCATTCGCATGATTCTTCAGATCAACCAATTTGAAAAATGGATAAGCACCGGTGGGCGAGGTAAATATCCTAAAACAACCGGCATTTGGGAAGAAATTTACTATCATGTTTATCGTTTAAAAAAACAAGATAAGCAACGCAAAAAAAAGCTCGGGAAAATGGTTGACCAATTTCGACAATCGACCGAAGCGTTACCTGATGCCGCTATCGTTTTAGGCATAAATGATGAAATTGACTGGGCCAACAAAGCAGCAAGAGACGTTTTTGGCTTGCATCAGTCTGACAAGGGCCAACGAATCCCCAACCTTATTCGTTTTCCAGATTTTATTCGCTATCTCAAATTAAGAAATTACAAAGACTCCGTCATTTTACCTTCACCTGTCGATAACCGTATTATCCTCGAAGTTCGTGTTATTCCTTATGGAGCAGGGCTTCGACTCCTCCTTGCACAAGACATTACTCAGCTTAAAAAGATGGAGCGTATGCGTAAAGATTTTGTGGCCAATGTCTCCCACGAACTGAGAACGCCATTAACCGTTTTAAAAGGATATTTGGAAACCTTACAGGATCTAGATGATGAGCAATCGCCTCTATTAACCAATTCCTTTAAGCAAATGCTAGGGCAAACCGAACGGATGCAACATCTTGTTGATGACTTATTATTATTGACTAAACTAGAAACCCAACAGAAAAAAACACATTGTGTTGATGTACCTGCCTTATTAAGCCAAGTATGCGCAGAAAGTGATGTTTTGGGCAACTCTCCAAAACGAATCCAATTAACCCTTGAAAGTTCAGCGCATATTATGGGCGAAGAACAAGAATTACGTAGCGCTTTCACTAATTTAGTGGTCAATGCACTTAAATATTCGAAAGCCGACTCATTGGTAAAAGTGCGTTGGTTTCAAGAACAAGGTTTCATCACATTAGCTATCGAAGATAATGGCGAAGGCATTCCAAAAGCTGACATTCCAAGAGTTACTGAAAGATTTTACCGTGTTGAAACCAAACGTCTTATAAAAGTAAATGGAACAGGGCTTGGTTTAGCCATCGTTAAACATGTACTGATGCGGCATGAAGCTCACCTAGTTATCACTAGTGAGCTCCATAAAGGTAGTTGCTTTAGCTGCCACTTCCCCGTTAAACGTATTTGTAATTAATACCTTAGCGTATTTTAAATAAAACAACCTTAATCGCTTTTTTTATTGCATCATTTTAGATATACGGTTCTAATTAAATAGCCAAACATATCTCAGTCAATACGCGCTTCTCTAGCTAACAACACTAACAGTTTTAAGGATTACGCAATGAAATCACAAATAAACACGCAAATTCGTCTCATGGCAACCGCCATTTTTTTTGTACTTCTTACCGGCTTAAGCTCATTGTATCTTATGGATTCGGTTCAACGTGAAGAAGATAAAGCCAGCCAAACACAACAAAAACTCTTAGTGGCGGCACTCACCCTTGAAGAAGCACACACCCATTTTAAAATGCAAATTCAAGAATGGAAAAACCTACTACTACGCGGCAAGAATAGTTCAGATTATCAAACCTACTTTACCAACTTTAATGCTCAAACTGATCAAGTTCAACAACGCCTTACCTCTGTAAGTTCTGCTTTTGAAGGTGAATCTCTTAATCAACTTAAATCACTAACTGACAGCCATAAAAAATTAGTAGAAACCTATTTAAATACATTAAGCAGCATAAAAGTTGATACTCCGGCTCACGTGAATGATATCGATAATAGCGTCCGCGGTTTAGATCGACCATTAGATAAAATATTTCCTGAGCTAACCACTAAACTTTCCTTAGCCGTTCAAAATGAAATGCGCTCAAACAATCAGGACCATGCTAAATCTTATCAAAAACATGTTTGGTGGATCAGCATCTGCGTTGCCAGTAGTATGTTTTTTATTATATTTTCATTCTGGATAGGTATAAGAGCAACCACTGACAAATCAAGAGTCTAGTATTAATGGAAATCACGCTCAATATTCTTTGTGGTTTAGGGCTTTTTTTTATTGGCATTGCTAATGTTAGCAGTAGCCTCAAAAGCTTAACAGGCTCCACTTTTCGTCGCTTAATGGCTAAAGCCGGCGGCAACCCATTCGCAGCGGCGGCCACCGGCACTCTGGCTGGCGCCCTGTTGCAAAGCTCTAATGCGGTAACCTTTATCATTATTGGCCTCATCAACACTAAAGCTATTGACGTAAAGCGTGGCCTCCC
>CAMDWT010000001.1 GCA_945877505.1 Crenothrix polyspora | reverse complement strand
GCCGCTGATGATATATCGCTAGGCACATCAATATCATTTGCCGTTAACTTTCCACTGGCATTAATCGTAACCTTACTGCCTTGTTTGGTTACTGGATAAGAAAATCCGGATAACATCCGCTCAGTATGATCTCGAGTTGGTGCTGGCTCAGTAACGCTAGTCTCACCTTCTGCATACATTCCCGCCAAGATCAAACACGATTTAACTTGAGCACTGGCCATTGGCATCAAATAATCGATCCCTTTGAGCTGACCTGATTTACCGGTAATGTAGAGCGGAGCAGTCCCCTGTTCAGTCGTTTTTATATCGGCGCCCATCTCAGCTAATGGCCCAGTGACTCGCTTCATTGGCCGACCAGACAAAGACTTATCGCCTGTTAAGACGGAATCGAATGCCTGACCTGACAATAAGCCGCTAAGCAAACGCATAGAAGTTCCTGAATTTCCTAAATATAACTCATTTTTAGGCGCCTTCAAGCCATGCTTACCAACGCCATGTATCGTCAAACAACCCTCAACTGGGCCTTCAATTTCAACGCCCATATCACGAAATGCCTGCAACGTTGCTAACGCATCTTCAGCCTCAAGAAAGCCTTTAACATGGGTAATACCATCAGCCAATGAACCTAACATGATAGATCGATGTGACATGGATTTATCGCCAGGGACACGTGCTTCACCCTGTAACTGGCCACCTGGTTGGACTTGAAATGTGATTGATTTTGACATATTTCCTTCAAACTGATTAAGAAAGCGTTGCCGCGCAGTGTTGGCATACGCAAAGATTGTTAAAAGTTGCTGGCAATCATCATTTTCCAGCAAGCGCTGTATTTTATCCAACTGCTCCTTCGTTTGTTGAAGCAATGGAATAATTTCACTTTTATTGGCGGAGCAAATATCTCTCCACATAGCGGGATCACTGGAGGCGATTCTCGTAAAATCTCTAAAACCACCTGCCGCATATTTAAAAATTTCACTTTGCTCATCTTTATGACCCAACATATCAACCAACGCAAAAGCCAAAATATGTGGCAAATGACTCGTTGCTGCTAATATTGAATCATGGCGGTTTACATCCATTATTGAAACCACTGAGCCACAATGCTCCCAAAAACGTTGTATTTTAATTAAGGCTTCTGGTTGAGTATTTTTGAGTGGGGTAATTATAAGACGTCTGTTCAAAAATAAATCAAAAAATGATGCTTCTACCCCACTTTGTTCTGCCCCCGCTATCGGATGAGCGGGAATGAAATTATCTGGCACTTTACCAAATACTTTCTGAGCGGCTACCACCACGCTATGTTTGGTGCTGCCCACATCGGTATAAATGGTATGCTCTGACCAAAAGGGCTTAAGCATCGTAAAAACACTTTCTAAAGCCGCCACCGGCGTAGCAATGACTACGCAATCAGCGCCTTTAATAGCCTCTTCAATTTGTAGGTAATAGTCATCGATAACGCCTATTTTTTTAGCCGTCTCTAGATTTTGGATATCCTGCTGACGACCATAACCCACAATAGTTTTACTCAAACCATAGTGTCTAGCTGCACGAGCAATGGATCCTCCTATCAGACCCACGCCGACAATGCAAAGTCGCTCAAACATCAGCCAAGATTTCAGTCAATGCCTTTAAAAACTGTTGATTTTCTCCCGCAGTCCCTATGCTAATCCGTAAATGATTAGGTAACTCATAATTGCCAACGGGTCTGACAATAACCCCTTTACGCAACAGCGCATCATAAACCGGCTGAGCTGCTTTATTGATATCAACAAGGACGAAATTTCCTGCCGAAGAAATCCACTCAAGGCCAAGCTTTTTAAAGCCTTCAGTCAATTGATGCATTCCTAAGGTATTGACAGAAATTGTCTGCTGTAGATGTTCAGCATCATTCAAAGCGGCTTCTGCGGCAACCAAGGCTAAGGTATTATTATTAAAAGGTTGGCGCACACGATTAAGAATATCTGCCATCTGAGGACTGGACAACCCATAACCAACACGTAATCCAGCCAAGCCATAAGCCTTTGAAAAAGTGCGCGTAATTAAGAGGTTAGGATATTTCTTTAACCAATCAATAGAGTTAACTGCTTCGACACAAGTCACAAATTCAAAGTAAGCCTCATCAAGGACGCACACGCACGTATCGGGTAACGCGCCAATAAAAGCCTCCAAGCACGTTTGACTTAATAAAGTACCGGTTGGATTATTTGGATTTGCAATAAAAACTAGACGTGTTTTATCCGTAATTGCCTTTATCATGGCATTCAAATCATGCCCATAATTCACGGCAGGCACCACCACCGCTTTAGCACCAATGGCTTGCGTAACAATAGGATAAACTGCAAAAGCATGCTGCGAAAAAACCACCTCATGTTCTGTTGTTAAAAAAGCTCTAGCGACAAGCTCAAGGATTTCATTAGATCCATTACCCAGTGTTATCTGTGCTTCATCAATAGAATATTTTTTAGCTAATGCTTTTTTTAATAAAAAGCCGCTTCCATCAGGATATAAAGCCAAGCTCGGCAAAGCTTCTTGAATGGCCGCCAATGCCTTTTTACCGGGGCCCAAGGGATTTTCATTAGAGGCTAATTTTATAATCTGAGTCAGTCCCAATTCACGCTCAAGTTCTTCAATCGGCTTACCGGCTTTATAAGGGATCAGTTGTTGCACACCTAACGCGGCAAGCTTATATATTTTATCGTTATTATTCATGCGTTTTAAATGAGAGTATTTACTATTAACGTGGCGATAGAAATTAACACACTGACTTTATCAAAGAACAGCTTTAGGATAAGAACCCAATAACCTAAACATTTTGACGCTATCTTTTACTGTATCTAAGGCCTGAGCAACAACAGCATCTTCATGATGACCATCAATATCTATAAAAAAAAGATAATCCCATAAGCCTTGTCTTGAAGGCCTAGATTCAATGTTAACCATGCCTATGCCGAACTTTGCAAACGGTTCAAGAATTTTATGTAGCGCGCCAGGTTGATTGCCTGTTGAAACGACTAGAGAGGTTTTATCGTTACCTGTTATAGAGGGTGATTGTTGGCCAATAATAATAAATCGTGTTGTATTATTCGGCTCGTCTTCAATATTTTTTACAAAAATATCTAAGTTATACACATCCGCCGCCACAATTCCGGCAATAGCTGCAGATTGTTTCGTTGTAGACGCTAATCGTGCGGCTTCAGCATTACTATTTACAGCCGTCAATTTAACACCTGGCAAGTGGTTATCTAACCACTGGCGACATTGAGCTAATGATTGCTGATGAGAAAAAACTTCTGTGATGTCTTCTAGGCTGGTTATATGCCCCATTAGATTTTGATGTACCCTAATTTCAACTTCACCACAGATATTTAAGGTTGAGGTTGAAAATCTATCCAATGTATGACTAATGACACCTTCTGTAGAGTTTTCGACGGGAACTACGCCGAACTGACAATGCCCCGTTTCTACCGCGCTAAATATTTCGTTTATGCTAGAAACAGGTATAGCTTTAACAGCATGTCCAAAGTGTTTAAAAACAGCTTGCTGAGTGAAGGTACCTTCAGGCCCCAAAAAAGCGATATCCATCGGCTTTTCCAAGGCTAAACATGCGGACATAATCTCTCTGAAAAATCGCACCGCCGTTTCATCAGATAACGGCCCCTGATTAAGCTCCATAATTCTTCTTAAGACTAATGATTCTCGATCTGGACGATAAAATGTACCTTGCTCACCCTGAGCAATTTTGGTTTTAGCAACCTCCATTGCGCACGCTGCGCGCTGATTAATCAATTGCAATATCTGCTCATCGATTGCATCGATTGTATCTCTTAATTCAGAAAGGGGAGTGATTGGTAACATTACTGCAGCTCTAAATAGGGTTGGTCGTTTAATGAGTACGTTCAAATTCGGTCATAAAATCAATCAAGGCTTGCACGCCTGATTCTGGCATAGCATTGTAGATACTTGCCCGCATACCGCCAAATGAACGATGTCCTTTCAGCTGAAACAAGCCATTTGCTTCTGCTAATGTTAGAAATTGTTTATCTAATGCTTGGTCCGCTAAAATAAAGGGTACATTCATACGTGAACGACATATAGGGTCCACAGGATTTGAATACAGTGATGACCGATCAATAGCTTGATAGAGTTTCTCTGCTTTAGCAATATTGAGTCGCTCAATAACCTCAACACCACCTTGCGCTTTTAACCACTTTAAAATCAAACCCACCAAATACCAATTATAAGTTGCAGGGGTATTGAGCATCGATTGATGTTGGGCTTGCTCTGCATAATCAAAAACAGCCGGTAATGTTTTACTAACACCATGACCAATTAAATCATCTCGAACAATAACGACTGTAACGCCCGCTGGACCCATGTTTTTCTGGGTGCCTGCATAAATAAGCCCGTACTGATTAACATCAATTTTTCGCGATAAAATATTAGATGACATATCTGCCACTAATGGCAGACCCTTACCATCCGGACATTTAGAAAACTCAACACCATGAATAGTTTCATTGGAGGTAAAGTGTAAATAAGCCGCCTGCTCATCAATAAGCCAAGTCGATTCCTCTGGGATACTTGTAAAGTGGGTGTTTTCTGACGATGCACTCACCATGACTTCACAGTAAGTTTTTGCATCATTAATGGCTTTTTCAGACCAAGCGCCCGTATTTACATAACAAGCTTTAGTTTTACCCTTCAAAATATTTTGCGGAATAAATGAAAACTGCGCAGAGGCTCCGCCTTGTAAAAACAATACCTTATAATTATCAGGCACCGCCATTAGACTTCTCAAATCACTTTCCAACGCTTCTGCAATAATTGAGAAGTGTTTGCCGCGATGACTCATTTCCATAACTGACATGCCACTACCCTGCCAGTCCAGCAATTCTTGCTGGGCTGTTTCCAAGACGGACTTAGGAAATACTGAGGGTCCAGCGCTAAAATTATAGACTTTAGACATTATTGTTCTCTGGATTAAAAAGCACTATCTGCACCAAACTTATGAAGACCCACTTGAATTTTTTTGCTGTACAAATAAACGTAGGCATCCTAATTCTATTCGTCGCCCACTTCTATCTCATCGTCTGAAACATCGTCTATATCTGTTTCCAGTAGATCATCACCATCCACTAGGCTTTCATCATCTTCATTTTCATCGTCTAAACCAGCCAAACCTTCAATACGATCAACACCAATCACTTTTTCTTTTTTATCCAATCTGATAATTGTAACGCCCTGCGTATTTCTTCCAACGACTGAAATACCGTCAACGCGGGTACGAACCAAGGTTCCACCATCGGTAATCAACATAATCTCATCATTATCATTCACTAATACCGCACCAATCACCGCGCCATTGCGTTCAGATGTTTGAATCGCTATCAAGCCCTGACCACCACGCTTATGACAAGTAAACTCTTCAAGTTTAGTCCGCTTTCCATAACCATTTTCAGTAATATTTAGTACCGTACCTTCCGTTGAAATAATCAATGAAATGATTTTTTGTCCTTCATGTAAGCGCATACCACGCACACCAGAAGCCGTTCTACCCATCGAACGAACATCCATTTCATTAAAGCAAACCGCCTTGCCTGTGCTACCAAATAATAAAACGTTTTGTTTTCCGTCTGTGACCGCAACACCCACTAAGGTATCGCCTTCTCTAAGGTCGATAGCAATTTTACCACTGGCTCGTTGACGCTCAAATTCAGTTAGCGGTGTCTTTTTAACAGTACCGGCAGAAGTCGCCATAAAAATAAATTTATTTTCGGTAAATTCACGAATAGGCAATAACGCATTAATCTTTTCACCCTGCTCTAACGGCAATAAGTTTACAAAAGGCTTACCTCTTGCTGCACGACTTGCTACGGGTAGTTGATAGACTTTTAGCCAATACACTTTACCCAACGATGAGAAGCATAAAATAGTATCGTGCGTGTTAGCTACGATAAGTTTATCAACATAATCAAGCTCTTTAGTGGCGGTTGCTGATTTACCTCGGCCTCCACGCCTCTGTGCTTTGTAATCACTTAATGGCTGAGACTTAACATAACCTTCATGAGACATAGTAACCACCATATCTTCTTCAGTAATTAGATCTTGCTCAGATAAATCCAATTGATTTTGTATGATTTCTGTACGACGCGAATCAGAATACTCATCTTTAATCGCAACTAACTCTTCTCTGATAATTTCCATCAGACGCGTATCGCTACCTAAAATATATAAGTATTCATCAATTTGCTCTAGCAATTGCTTATACTCGCTGACTATTTTATCTTGCTCTAAGCCCGTTAAACGATGAAGACGTAAATCGAGAATAGCTTGAGCTTGGGTTTCAGAAAGGCGATAAATACCGTCATGAATACCGAACTCCTCCGCCAAATCTTCTGGCCTAGATCGCGTTGCATCGGCTCTTTCCAGCAAGGTAGAAACCAAACCGGCCTCCCACGTTCTTGCCAACAAACCAACCTTGGCCTCTTCTCTATTGCTGGAGGTTTTGATTAGCTCAATCATGACGTCAATATTGGCTAACGCAACCGCAAGACCTTCTAAAACATGAGCTCTTTCACGAGCTCGACGGAGATTGTATATCGTCCTTCGCGTTACTATTTCGCGCCTGTGATCAACAAACGCACTCAGAATATCACGGAGATTCATGCAATGCGGACGTCCATCCAACAAGGCAACCATGTTAATACCAAAAACGGTTTGAAATTGCGTCTGCTTATATAAGTTATTTAATACAACTTCAGGCACTTCACCACGACGTAATTCGATGACCATTCGCATGCCATCTTTATCAGACTCATCTCGTAAACCTGAAATACCTTCAAGCTTACCTTCCTTAACTAATTCAGCGATTTTCTCTAGTAAACGCGCCTTATTAACTTGATAAGGGAGTTCTGTCGTAATAATCGCTTGTCGACTGCTATCACCTATATTTTCAAAGTGACAACGTGCGCGTAAATATATCTTCCCTCTTCCTGTTGTATAGGCGCTATAAATACCCGCAGCACCATTTATGAAAGCCGCCGTTGGGAAGTCTGGCCCAGGAATATGCGCCATTAAATCAACTATAGTCACGTCTGGATTATCAATCATTGCCAAGCAAGCACTGACAACTTCCGTCATATTGTGCGGAGGTATGTTAGTCGCCATACCAACAGCAATTCCAGAGGAACCATTTACTAATAAATTGGGTACCCGAGTAGGCAAGACTTCAGGCTGTATTTCTGACTCATCATAGTTAGGGATAAAGTTAACCGTTTCTTTATCAAGATCCGCTAATAGTTCATGAGCTATTTTTGCCATACGCACTTCTGTATAACGCATAGCAGCAGGGGGATCACCATCAACTGAACCAAAGTTTCCTTGCCCATCAACTAACATATAACGCATGGAGAATGGTTGCGCCATCCGAACCATAGTGTCATAAACGGCTGTATCACCATGAGGATGATACTTACCTATTACATCACCGACTATACGTGCTGATTTTTTATAAGGCTTGTTCCAATCGTTTCCTAATTCACTCATGGCGTACAAAACGCGACGATGAACTGGCTTTAAGCCATCTCTGACGTCAGGAAGGGCACGACCTACAATAACGCTCATGGCGTAATCAAGATAGGACTGCTTCATCTCATCTTCGAGATTGACAGGAATAATTTCTTTAGCGAAGTTTGACATTGATCCCTATTAAACTGTTTACCGATAACACTGTATCAGTATGGTTTTTTGACTAAATATAACCGCAATCTTTCCAATTCCTTTAGGAGAATGCAAGCACATAACTTTAATTAACGGGTTGATTATAGCAAATAGTCGAAAGTGAGTCGAAAGTGTTCACACTTTATGATTGAGTAAAAATTTCTGTTAGAAAGTTTTCCATCAAAATCCATGATCGCTTATCCGCCACAGGTTGATATACGGCACCAAAATCAGGATTATCCGCTAATGGATTGGTGAATGCGTGCTGAGTATTACCGAAGGCATGTAACTGCCAATCTGCCCCAGCCTTTGTCATTTCCTGCTCAAAAGCAATAACTTGCTCAACAGGCACCATTGGATCGTCATGCCCATGTAAGGCTAATATTTTTGCCTTAATCAATACATCGGATGCGATATCGGGCGCCCCCAAAAGACCATGAAAACTAACCACGCCTTTTAAATCTGCGCCAGCTCTCGCCAAATCCAATGAGCACAAGCCTCCAAAACAATAGCCTATAGCGGCAATTTGAGCATCATCTACCCAAGGCATCAACCTCACCGCATATAAGGCAGCCTGCATACGTTTTTTGAGCAACTGCCTATCGTCCATAAAGGGCTGCATAAGCCGCGCATTTTCTTCTGCATCTGCGCCCAAAAGACCTTTACCGTAGATATCAACTGCAAAACCAACATAACCAAGGGCTGCGAGTTTTTTAGCCTTTTCTGCAACAAAATCATCCCTACCCGCCCAAGTAGGCGCTATTAAAACAGCAGGCCTTCGACCAGAAAATGAGTCATCAAACGCAAAAAAAGCCTCCAACAAGACATCACCATCCAAATAACCAACGGTATTTGATATTATTGCCACAATACTACCCTATAATTTAAATTCTTTCTTGATGCGCCCCATCTTCTGAAGCATTGATAAAAAACCTACTGAGGCTATTTCCACTAAATCCAATACTTCATCAAAACCGTACTTCCCACCATAGTAAGGGTCCGGAACCTCCCTTGTAGCTAAGTGAGGCGCATGATCAAGAAAATAACTTATTTTATGTTTATATCTATCAGGACAAGCGCTCATCAGCGTTTCATAATTCTCATCATCCATTGCCAACAGATAATCAAAATCTTCAAAATCACCCATAATCACTTTTCTTGCGCGTAAATGCTTTAAATCGATACCACGATCTAAAGCCGTCTTCTGGGAACGCAAATCAGGTGATTCGCCAACATGATGCGCGTGAGTTCCTGCTGAATCGATTACAAAACCCTCTTCTATTCCGTGAGCTTTAAGTAACTTTACAAAAGCACCTTCAGCACTGGGTGATCGACAAATATTGCCCATACAGACAAAAAGTATCTTTATTTTTTCCATCTATAATCACATTAAAAATTTGACGTCTTTATTTTAATCGGGTCGAACAGACTCTTAATTGATCAAAACTATCAAGCAAAAGGATGCTCAAGAATAATGGTTTCGTCTCTATCCGGCCCTGTTGAAATAATAGTTACCTTAACGCCAACCAGTTCTTCAAGTCTGCGAATGTAGGCTTTGGCATTATCAGGCAAAGCGTCATAATCCGTAATACCTGCGGTATGTCCAGACCAACCGGGCATTTCCTCTACAATGGCTTCACATTGCTCATACTGGTCAGCGCCTAGTGGAGCGGTATACGTTACTTCGCCATTCAACCTATAAGCAACACAGATGCCAATTTTTTCAAGACCATCCAGAACATCCAATTTGGTTAAACAAATACCGCTTAAGCTATTCAACTTAGCTGATTTTCGCATAGCAACCGCATCGAACCAACCTGTGCGGCGCTTACGACCGGTTGTGGCGCCAAACTCATGACCCTTGACACCAAGATGCTCACCATTTTCATCATGTAATTCAGAGGGGAATGGACCATTACCCACACGTGTTGAATAAGCTTTAGTTATTCCCAAAACATAATCCAAATCTAGAGGGCCAATACCACTGCCTGTTGCCGCGCCACCCGCTGTCGTGCTTGATGAAGTAACATATGGAAAAGTACCATGATCTATATCAAGCAATGCTCCTTGAGCACCTTCAAATAACAAGTTTTTCCCTTCTGCTTGATATTTATAAAGCTCTTCACTGACATCAATCAACATAGGCTTAATTTGTTCGCCCAAACGAAGTACTTCATCTAAAGTCTGCTGATAATCAACTGCATCAGTATGATAATAATGAGTCAGCATAAAATTATGATAATCAACCAACTCTTTTAGTTTTTCAGCAAAACTCTCAGGATTAAGCAGATCACCGGCTCGCAATCCTCTACGCCCAGCCTTATCTTCGTAAGCCGGCCCGATGCCTCGGCCGGTAGTGCCGATAGCTTTACCACCACGCGCTTTTTCACGCGCCTGATCAATAGCCACATGTACGGGTAAAATTAACGTACAGGCCTCACTAATTAATAAGCGATTTCTGACTGAAATACCTGCTTTCTCAAGAAACTCAATCTCTTCCATTAATGCATTCGGTGATAAAACCACACCATTTCCAATCATGCACAACACATTTTCCCTAAGTATGCCTGATGGAATAAGATGCAATACTGTCTTTTCGCCATGAATTACCAGCGTATGCCCAGCATTATGGCCACCCTGAAAACGTATTACCGCCTCAACTTGCTCGGTTAACAGATCAACCAGCTTACCTTTTCCCTCGTCACCCCATTGAGTACCGATAATAACAACATTTTTTCCCATAACTATTCCAGGCTTAAACTAAAGGCCTTACGACCCAGCTTTGATTATCTTGTTCTAAAATATATGTGCAACCTAAATCCTTTGCACTTCCGGTTTGTCCTGGCAACTGCTGTACTACTGCTTGTTGCTGGGCACGTAAATCTCTTATTTTTTGATTTAATAGGCTATCATCAGAATACGGTGCAAATATAATATCGCGTCGTATTACTTGATTGGATTGCTTGCTAAGAAATGACAGCACCTTTAAGTCTGCACTAAATCCAGTTGCCGGACGTGCACGCCCAAAGATAGAGCCAATATTATCATAACGCCCACCCCTAGCAATCTCTCTTCCAATTGAAGGCACAAAGGCTGCAAAGATGATACCCGTATGATAATGATACCCTCTCAACTCCGCCAAATCGAAACTTATCGGCAACATTGGAAAAAGCGCCGTCAATTTTTCTGCAATGACTTCCAAATCTGCAAGCGCATTTTTAACATCATCATTAGCTTTCGATAACACTGTTCGTGCTTTAGCAATGGTCTCTTTACCACCATTAAGTTGAGGCAATTTCAAAAACATTAGCTTAATGTCATTATCGATAGGATAACGCTCCATTAAGACCTGAAGCTCAGGCCTTGCCTTACGTTGCAAGACATCAAATAACTCACTTTCCTGCTGCTCTGTTAACCCTGCTTGCCTAGATAAAGCTCGATAAATACCCACGTGCCCTAAATCTAAATGAATGTTTTGCAAGCCCGTCATAGCCAACATCTCTAGCATTAGACGGATAACTTCCATATCACTTTCTTTGCCTGCGTGGCCAAAAAGTTCAGCTCCAATTTGCATTGGACTCCGAGTCTTATGTAACGGATCGCCTCGTGTATGAAGAATAGTCCCCACATAACATAACCGTGTTGGCCATTCATGCTTTAGATTATGAGCATCTATTCTTGCCACTTGTGGTGTCATGTCAGCTCTTACCCCAAGCATCTCACCACTAAGTTGATCAGTTAATTTGAACGTTTGTAAATCCAAATCATGACCCGAACCGGTCAACAAGGAATCTAAAAAATCAATAAACGGAGGAATCACTAAGCCATAACCCCAGCAAGCAAACAACCCCAGTAACTTGGTACGTAAACCTTCCAGATGATTAGCCTCTTCTGGCAAAATTTCTTCTATGCCATCAGGTAAAAGCCAGGAATCTTTTTGTTGCATATTCTTAATATCCACTCAAACAAAACGCCCCGCAAGCGGAGCGTTTTGATATTTCGATAAAATTAAACTACTTTTTTATCCACTATTGTTAGGCGGCCTTAATTGCAACATAAACGTCTGCAACTCTACAATCGCCCACTAACTTACTTTTGTTTATTAAAATACTGAAAGAAATCAGAAGTAGGATCTAAAACCATCATGCTAGCACTTGAAAATGTCTTTTTATAGGCATTTAAACTTCTATAAAAAGTAAAGAACTCAACATCTGCGCCATACGCTTTTGCATAAATTTCTGCAGAGGTTGCATCACCTTCACCTCGTAACTTTTCAGCGTCTCGAAATGAATTTGCCAACGTCACTACGCGTTGCCTATCCGCATCAGCCCGAATCCTTTCAGCGGCTTCTGCACCTTGCGAACGAAACTCACGCGCAACACGTTCACGCTCTGCTTCCATTCTACGAAACACAGAACTACTCACTTCAGGGGGCAAATCAATCCGCATCACTTGAACGTCAACAATTTCCATGCCTAACTCAGCCGCAACCGCTTTAGAATTGTTCGTTAAAATCTCGCGAATTAAACTACGATCGGTTGAAATAAGCTGCTTGATATTACGCTTACTAAATTCACTTCTAAAAGCATCTTTAATAATCTGATCCAACCTTAAATTTGCCTGATCTATATCACCCGCGACGGTTGTATAAAAAGTCGCCACATTACCAATACGCCATTTAACGAAAGAATCAACGATAACATTTTTCTTTTCGGCTGTTAAAAATCGTTCAGGCTTGGCATCCATCGTTTGGATACGTGCATCGAACTTTTTGATGCTATTAAAAATCGGGAACTTGAAATACAGACCCGGCTCATAATCATTCTTTACAATTTTACCCAACTCAAACTTAATGGCTTTTTCAGTTTGGTTAACGGTAAATATACACATAAAGCCAACAAGCAACAGTGCGACTAATCCAACTAAAATTTTATTCTGAGTCATTAGCGTCCCCTTGCATCACGGCTACGAATTGAAGCACGATCAATCGCTTGCTCTGGTGCAGCAACCTGTTGCGATTGTGTTTGTGTTTGCGGCTGATCCCCCGACACGGAAGGCGGATTCATGGAAGGCGCTTGCATAACGGGTTGATGTTCCATCATTTTATCTAATGGCAAATAAAGTAAATTATTACCGGCTTTAACATCAACCAATACTTTTCCTGTTTCAGACATCACCGCTTCCATCGATTCTATGTAAAGGCGCTTACGAGTCACATCAGGTGCTTTGACATATTCAGCCAATAATTTAGTAAAACGATTCGTTTCACCTTGAGCCTGAGCAATCACTTGCTCTTTATAACCTTCAGCTTCCTGAATTTTTCTAGCTGCAGCACCACGCGCTTTTGGCACAACGTCATTAGAATAAGCTTCTGCTTCATTAATCAACCGCTGCTCATCTTCACGCGCCTTAATAGCATCTTCAAATGAGTTCTGAACTTGTTCAGGTGGCTGAGCATCCTGCAAATTAACACTGGTTACTTGAACGCCTGAGTTATAGCTATCCATCACGTCCTGAATCTCTTTCTTTATCAGTGTAACAATTTCACTACGACCTTGTGTCAACACAAAATCCATAGTGCTGCTACCCACCACGCCACGCAATGCGCTTTCAGTGACCTGCTTTAAGGTCAATGCAGGATTAACAACATTAAAAATAAATTGCTTGGCATCTTTAACTTGATATTGAACCGCTAAACGAACATCGACATAATTTTCGTCCTTGGTTAACATCAACGCTTCTTTAGGTACGGAACCTGTTGCTTGTTCACTACCCCCACTACGATATCCGACTTCGATATAGCGCTGTTGCTTGACATTAACGATATCCACACGCTCAATAGGCGCAGGCAAATGCCAATTCCATCCCGACTGCGTCGTCGCAATATATTTGCCAAATCGGGTTTCAACGCCATGATTCCCTTCATCAACGATATAAAATCCGCTTAAACCCCATAAAACAACAACCCCACCCGCAAGAAAACCAAGATTTCTGATTGGGTTGCCAGACGTAAAGTTTCTAGGTGAACCCTCATTATCTCCGTTGCCGCCTCCAAAGAATTTACCTAATTTCTCTTGCAATGAACGTATTGCTTCATCTAGGTCAGGAGGACCTTTCTGATCTCCACGCCCGCTCCAAGGGTCCTTCTTATCGCCACCAGGCTCATTCCACGACATACCTATACTCCACTATTGGATTATTTAATTAATTTATCACGTACGAAATTTGTAACGCTATTCTATCGTAAATCTCTTTAAAAGCGAAAACCGCAAAGCCTCGCCAACGATAGCACTAAGACTATTATTCGGTAAACTCTTCGGTTTTAACTTCTTTAAGCAACCCCAAATACCTTACATCAATTTCAATGAGTAACTCATTCGCACCGAAGTCATCAATATGCTCGTCAATTATTTTTGCGCAAGTAAATAATTTCGCTCGAATATGGCCTTGATCAGGCTGCAAATAACAACGTCTTTTAACTTTTTTGACGGAAAAAAGCTCTGCAAGCACTTGATTGAGAAGATCTATGCCTGCCCCCGTTTCTGCAGACAACCACACTCTAAGCGGATTCCCTGCATCATCACGATCAATGTGTGGCTGAATATTATCCAGCAAATCAATCTTATTAAAGACTTCTATCTGCCTGACTTTATCTGCCTCTATGTCGCCCAACACATGATTGACTTGAACGATAATTTCATCCCTATCCTCACTGTGCGCATCAATAACATGAAGCAATAAATCAGCCTCACTCGCTTCTTGTAAAGTCGACTTAAAGGCAGCAACTAACTCATGAGGTAAATGGCGAATAAAACCAACCGTATCTGCAATTACAATCTCGCTATTATTAGGCAATTGACAACTACGTAACGTTGGATCTAACGTGGCAAACAATTGATCTGCCGTATAAATGTCAGCCCCAGTTAAGGTATTAAATAACGAAGACTTACCGGCATTAGTGTAACCCACCAATGATACTGAAGGGACTTCCGCTTTTTTTCTTTTACTACGCCCTTGGTGTCTTTGCTTGTCAACCTTATCCAATCTTTGCTGAATTTGCTTGATGCGCAAACTTAAAAGACGTCTATCGGTTTCTAACTGAGTTTCACCCGGTCCACGCAAACCAATGCCACCTTTTTGGCGCTCTAAATGCGTCCAACCTCGCACCAACCGGGTTGATAAATGCTTTAACTGCGCCAATTCAACTTGTAATTTTCCTTCGAAGGATTGCGCTCGCTGAGCAAATATATCCAGAATTAAGCCATTTCTGTCAACAACTCTTACGCCTAAAGCACCCTCTAAATTTCTTTCCTGACTAGGTGCAAGCGGATGATTAAATAAAACCACATCAGCACCATAGGTTTCTACAGCCAACTTAAGTTCTTCAAGCTTACCTTTACCGACATAATATTTTGGATCTGGACGTTTGCGACTACCAGTAACAACAAACACAGGGAGCGTTCCAGCTGATTTGGCTAATTCTTTTAATTCTAAAAGATCTTCTTGGCCGGAACGGAAGGTTAGATGAACAAGAACCGCACGTTCACCTGATTCTGGACGATCAAACAATAAAATACCCCATCAATGGTTTCAAAAAACAACTATTTTGCTGACTCAAAATGCTCACTCGTCAACGATTTCGTCTTCACGATTTATCTTTACGGCTTTGCTGGGCACTATAGTTGAAATTGCATGCTTATAAACCATTTGACTCATTGTATTTTTCAACATGATCACATACTGATCAAACGAGTCTACTTTACCCTGTAATTTAATACCATTCACAAGAAAAATTGATACGGGCGTATGCTCTTTTCTGAGAGCATTAAGAAAATTATCCTGTAAATTCTGACCTTTTGACATCCGATTTATCCTTATTATTTTATTCTATTAGCCTATGAAAATTATAACAACAAGCCCATAAAAATTAATCACTGTTACATTGGACTTGCGTTTTTTTTATTTTATCAGAGACCGCTTGATTTATGGCTATTTTATTGCGGTTATCTTTAATTTAACAATAAGATAACGATAATCCTCTTCTGCCAATGCATCACTCAAAATCAGAAGTGTTTTTTTTGAAGTGACACTAGAAGAATTATCATGATTTCTATAGCTATAATGTAAAAAGAGCACCTTTGTAGTCATAACAGTAGATTTTAAAATGTCAATTAACATAAAGTCCTGCCCCTCTGATAATTGCCAACCTAAACTTTCCGTATATTTGAGGGTACGGCTAAAATTCTTCAATCGCTTAGTCATTACCCAACCCTGAATACCGATAAGCGCACACAAACTAACTTTAAAAACCAACGGCAGTGTATTAACCATACTGGCAAGTAAGGCTATTCCATGGACAAAAATTAGTATTTTTTTTAATCGCGCAGACGGCTTAATGACTAAAACTAAATTATCGCTATATTCCTTACGCATACTTCATAAAAAGGTTGCACCCCAAAAAAAATATTATCCATTCAACACGTTTTTAAATTTCAGCTTTTAGCCACCTAAGAACAGTTACTATATAATCATCTGCACAACTCAAACTGGCCACCTTTATCTATGAATCTAAACTGGAATAACTTTCTCTTGAGTCAACAGGCAAGCTTTATAAGTGACACGCACATCACTTTTCCCGTTGCTTCTGATGATAACGACAAAAAAATCTACCCAATAGAGCATTTGGCTATTTTGAAAATCAGTGGCAATGATGCGGCTAAATTATTACAAGGGCAAGTAACCTGTAACATCAACGATATTACAGAAGCCAAAAGCAGTTTTGGTGCCCTATGCAACCCGAAAGGACGCACCCTAAGTACTTTTTTACTGGTCAAAACACCTGATGACTTTCTTATGGTTCTACCCAAAGAATTACTGGGGATTATTCAAAAAAGATTACAAATGTATATCTTAAGGTCAGCGGTTACCTTAACAGATTGCTCTGAACTCCTTTGCCTAATCGGACTATCACAACCTAAAAAGCACGATGAAGGTTTATTTTCAACTAGCGGGCAAGATTTCATTAGTGTTAATTTTTCTGTTAACGAATGTCGTCACTTAATAATTGCCGAAACTAACAATGCCATAAAAATCTGGTCAGAACATGTCACTAACCAAGACTTTTTGCCAACCAGTTCTGATCAATGGCGTTATCTTGACTTACTATCAGGCCTACCCTGGCTAACAACCGAAACATCTGAAGAATTTATTCCACAAATGCTTAATCTTGATCAATTAGGCGGCATCAGTTATGACAAAGGTTGCTACACCGGCCAAGAAATTGTTGCTCGTACACATTATCTAGGAAAAACAAAAAGAGCATTATTTTTAGCGGAATGCTACTCCACAACAATACCCGCACCCAATTCGACGATTATCGACACCTCTAAGGGCGAAGATCAATCCATCGCTAAAGTACTGTGGGCACAACGCTCATCTGAAACCACCGCTGAACAAAACAGCGTTAAAATGCTCATCGTATTACAACTTACTGAAAATAATACTGACCATTTTTACCTTAACGACGAAAATCAAACTCAAGTAACATTATTAACACACCTATGATGATAAATCCTCAAGCTGTTTTAAAATTTCGCCGCATCGGCATTTTAACTATCTTTGCTGTTTATATCGTTATACTGATGGGCGGCATTGTTAGAGCCTCAGGAGCCGGCATGGGCTGTCCTGATTGGCCAACCTGTTTTGGACAATGGATACCACCTACTGAAGAAGCGCAATTGCCCGCCAATTATCATGAGATTTATGCCCAACGTGGCTATGAGAACACTCAATTTAATCGCGTTAAAACGTGGACTGAATACTCCAATCGTTTAGTCGGCGTGAGCATCGGTTTTTTAATTTTCCTGACAGCCTGGTCCTCGCGCGTCTATCTTAAAACCGATAAAACTATTTTTTATTTGTCGCTCAGTAGTTTTTTTCTGGTTAGTTTTCAAGGCTGGTTAGGCGCTAACGTAGTCGCTAGCAATCTTAAGCCTCTAATGATAACGATTCATATGCTACTAGCATTAGTGATAGTTGCCTTACTGATTTATACCATTGCCCGCTCACAACGTGACTTTCTCAGTCAAATAAACACAGGGCTATTACCCTCTAAATTTAAGGCCGTTTTAATCGCCGCGATGGTCATGACTTTATTACAAATAGGCATGGGAACCCAAGTTAGAGAAGCCGTTGATTTCCTTTCACAGACTCACATTGATCGCCAATACTGGCGCGAAGATTTTCCTGTTATTTTTTATATACACCGATCATTTTCATCCCTTATTCTTTTTACCAATGCCTGGTTAGTTTGGCGAATTTATAAAAACATTGGTAAACAAACCTTATTTTATCGCACAGGATTAACACTGATTCTCCTTGTCATCACCGCAATCCTAGCAGGCATGAGTCTTGACAGACTGGCTGTACCGGCCTTTGTACAACCGATACACCTCTTAATGGCTAACTTGATTTTTGGAGCACAATTTTTTCTTTATTGCTGCCTCAGTTATGCAGCAAAAAAATCGGCTTAAATTGAAATATTGGCTATTGATTTAAAATTAACCCACGAAGGATTAGACGTTTTTCTTCCAACTCTTCGTGGAAAACACCCTCGCCCTAGTTTTTCATCACACCCAGCACCAGCGCAATGTGCGCCAATTCTGCAACTGAGGATACTTTAAGTTTATTCCTGATTTGTGTCCCATAATTGGCGATAGTTTTGTAACCCAAACATAACTCATCCGCTATTTTATGAGACGTTAAACCTTTAGCAAGTAACAAAAAGACATCAAACTCACGTGGTGAAAAAGCGTCAATAATAACTTTGTAATCTTCATTACTTGTTTCAAATTTATCACTAAATAACGCCTCCTCCTTAAACAATCCTGGTTCAATATAAACCTCGCCTCCAGCTATTTTCTTTATAGCCGCAATCAAAACTTCGGGATGGGCATGCTTAGTAATATAACCTTTCGCGCCTGCGCTCATGGCTCTATCGATATAAACCTTTTCATCATGCACACTAAACACCAAGATTTTGGCCTTGCTATCACGATTGCAAATACGTCTGATTGTTTCTAAGCCACCAATGCCGGGCATCGACAAATCCAATACCATCAGGTCAGCTGACGTTTCAAAATATAACTGGCAAGCCGATTCGCCGCGTTCCGCTTCACCGATCACTTCGATAGCGTCATCAGTCGCCAATAACATACGAAAACCGGCGCGGACAATAGCATGATCATCGACTAATATAACTTTAATAGGCGCTATCATTTTAGGGGGATAGTTGCGATGATAACCATCCCTTCATTTGGCGCAGTCTTAATGGTCATTTCCCCAGCCAAACTATTTATTCTTTCCCGCATACCCAACAAACCAAAACCTGTTTTAATCTTCTCAATCGAACACCCTTGCCCATCATCCATTACACTTAAAAACAGTACACTTTCCATGGCGGGCGATTGGACAATTTCCAAACAAATACTGGCCTGCTTTGCCTGTGCATGACGAACAATATTAGTTAAACATTCCTGAATAACTCTAAACACCTGAATAATTATTTTATGGTCCAACGTATCCACTTCCTCTTGGAAATTTAGGGAGATTTTCAACTCTGGATCCCGCATTGCCCAGTTAGTTAACAAATCTTCTAATGTAGCCTTCAAACCCAATTCAGTTAATACCAAAGGATGTAACTGATGCATCATAGATCGCACCACTTTCATTAAATGGTCACAGACACTAATGATTGCATCGGTGCTTTTTTTAATAGGCTGACTGGCTACAATATTAGCCGCTTGCGAACGTTCAGCCGCCACGGCCATTACTTTAATAGCCGTTAGCGACTGCCCCAACTCATCATGTAATTCCTGCGAAAGTCGCGCGCGTTCATCTTCTTGTATTTCCAAAGAATGCTGAGTTAAAGCACGATTCTCTTGCTGACTGGTATTTAATTCACTGGCCAAGTGATTAATGGCTTTTGCAATACTGTCATATTCCTGAATAGAAAAATCAGGTAATTTTTTCTGATACTGACCTCTTTCGATAATTTTTAACGCCTCAACAATAATGGCAATCGACTTAATCGCTTTGTTAAAGGCTAAATTAACCGCTAAAAAAGTAAACAGTGTTAATAGAAAAATGGCCGTAAAAAAAACCATGCTTTCCTGCCAAGCTTCCGTTATTTCATCTATGGAATTAGACTCCACAATTAACGTCAGTTTTTTTCCTTCGAAACTTGTAATCTGATACTCAGCTTTTGGATGCGGGCTTTTAACTAAATTGACAAACCATTGTGGTGGTTTATCTTGAAGATTAGAGCGGAGATTACTGGCTCCTTTAATTATTTCACCTGAAGCTAGGACCAATTTAAGACTTAAATGCCTAGTCTGATCAAGCGCGTTAAACTGAAGCAACCAATCCGTCTCATTAAAGGGTGTTTTGGCGACTTTTGAAAGGTCAAAGGTTATCAGTTGCACCGCTAAATCGATTGATGAGTGAACCTCTTTTTCGACCGCGTTACGCGCATGCCAAATAGAGATCGAACCACCTAGCAGCAACACACAGAATGACGAAAAAAATATTCGTAGATTGATTTGATAACGCAGACTCATGTTTTTTTAAACATCAACAAGCCGCTTAAAAAAAATCAACCCCATTTACCAAAATAAAACCTTTCATTGATTGCTTTCCGTGTGCGGTCAGCCAACTCTATAGCTTTAAGATCCTCAGCTAATACATCAGCATCGGCCTGATACCCCACTGCGATCATCGTCATAGGTTTGCAATCAATAGGAAGATTAAAAACCGCTCGTGCTTTTGCTTCATCAAAACCACCCATTTGATGAACAATCAAGCCCAATGCTGTAGCCTGCAAACACATTGCCGCACTAGCCGCACCCGTGTCATACATCGCCCAACGATTAGACTGGCCATTATGATTAAAATTTTCCATCGCTACCGCGAGTATTAATATCGGCGCATTCTTGGCCCATTGACGATTTTTTTCAACGAGCACTTCCTGCGCTGCCTGCCAACTAGACTCATCAATGGCTTTGTCGCAGACAATAAAGCGCCAAGGTTGATCATTAAAACAAGAAGGTGCCCATCGAGCCGCCTCCAGCAAGGCCAACACATCGTCGTACTTTACTAACTGATTAGCATCAAAGGCCCTAGGACTCCAGCGCTCTTCAATAAGCGCGTTAATTTTTACACAGGTTGTAGCGGGTTTATGTTGCATGCTCATATCTTTTTTGCCTCATTAAAAAATGTTTCACATTCCATCAACTAATCCTATTTAGCCCTGTATCGACCCATAGGGTCTTATCTCGTATCAAGGCCTTTAAATATCCATAAATAGCATCGGCAGACCATAGGTTAAAATAAAATAACTAAAGGCCAACGTCACACTCACACTCATTTTTGTTTCAAAAGCCTGCCGTAAAATGTAACTAACGATCGCTATATACCAGCCAACCAAAACAACAGCAATAGCAATTGATATTTCTTCTGCGCGCTCATGATGAGTCATTACGAGGTAAAAATACAAGCCCTCGGTAATAGTCGCCAAGGTCATAATAAAATTTTCACAGATAAAAATAGCTATAAACATTTGATTAAAATATTGCCATTTTTTGAAAATAAACAAATAAGTAGCAATCGATGAAAAAGCCATAATGGTTCGCAATGAAACTTCAATGGTGCCATCAGCGGGATCTGCTATTAAGCTTTCAACGATAATCCCAGAAATAAGATAAAAAATGACCGCTTTCCACATAAAAGATTTAGAGGGAAACAGTTCAATAGGATTATTCTTAAACCAACAAAGAGAAAGATATTTGATTAATAAACTCATGGATAAATTGCTTGGATGTAAATGAAATGTATCTTTTTATAAACGGCCTTAATAACCACATATTATAACCGCTACAATGTCAGGACAGGATTAAGATTTGTAACTTACTGCGTGTTCATTCCATTTTTTATAATAAATGACCTAAGTATCAAGCCCACTCAAGCTAGAAAAATACTAATCCCCGCCCTAAAAAGCCCTAAGATTTATAACCTAGCCCAACATTGTAATAGGTGCATGTGCACAATTTACTCTATGACTCACTAATTTAATCTCTAGCCACATTTACAAACTCAGCTTAAAGACTATTTTATAGCGCTCAAAAAACCATCGAATAGCAGCTGCTCTTTTAGACTCATTAAAAGACATTTAACTGTATAATTTGGTATCTTTAGCAAATATCCATAAAAAATTCATCATGACCACAGTTAACTCCGAAAAACTTTCCAGCGCCCGCTTTGCTCAAGCAACGGATGCTTTTGTTGAAGTCTTTACCGCTTCAGTCGACTTCGATAAACGCATGGCTCATCAAGACATTCAAGGCTCAATAGCGCATGCGACCATGTTAACGCACTGTGGAATTCTAACTGAAGATGAGCGCGATGCCATTATTAGTGGACTCCATCAGATCGGCGATGAAATTAGTAACGGTGATTTTGTTTGGTCTATTAAACAAGAAGATGTTCACATGAACATCGAAGCAAGATTGACCGATTTAATAGGGATCGCTGGCAAAAAACTGCATACCGGCCGCTCTCGAAATGATCAAGTTGCAACCGATATCAGGCTGTATTTGCGCAGTGAAGTTGAGCAGATAAGCGCACAACTGACCCGCTTGCAAAATGCTATTTTGGATTTGGCAGAGCAACATGCCGACACTATTATGCCTGGCTTTACCCATTTACAAGTCGCCCAACCCATTACCTTTGGACATCATTTAATGGCTTGGTTTGAAATGTTAGTGCGTGATAGCGAAAGACTGCAAGATTGCTCTAAACGCATCAATATTATGCCACTGGGAGCTGCCGCCTTAGCAGGCACCAGCTACCCAATTGATCGACATATGACTGCTGATTTGCTTGGTTTTACTCGACCTTCCGCGAACTCACTGGATTCCGTCAGTGACCGAGATTTTGCCATCGAATTCACCGCAGTGGGCAGCATCATCATGATGCACTTATCACGCTTTTCTGAAGAACTCATCTTATGGTCTAGCGCTCAATTTGATTTTATTGAAATGCCTGATGCCTTTTGCACCGGCTCTTCAATTATGCCTCAAAAGAAAAATCCTGATGTTCCGGAGTTAGTTCGTGGAAAATCCGGCCGCGTCACCGGTCATTTAATGTCCCTATTGATGCTGATGAAAAGTCAGCCTTTAGCTTATAACAAAGACAATCAAGAAGATAAAGAGCCCTTATTTGATACCGCCGACACTTTAATTAATTGCTTACGCGCTTATGCAGATATGGTTCCCCACCTCAGCGCCAAAAAAGCCAATATGTACAACTCAGCAAAACGTGGCTTTGCCACCGCAACTGACCTAGCCGATTATCTGGTTCGCAAAGGCATGGCTTTTCGGGATGCTCATGAAGCAGTGGGTCTAGCTGTGCGCTTAGGTGTTGACAGCCAACGTGATTTATCGGAAATAACGCTAGCAGAACTACAACAATTTTCAGCATTGATTACTGAAGATGTCTTTAGTTATTTAACCTTAGAAGGCTCAGTTGCCGCTCGTAAACATATTGGTGGCACCGCACCTGATACTGTCAGAAAGGCTATTCAAACTGCACGCTTAGGCTTGTTGGCTTTATCGTCTTAAATTTTATAAAAGCAGTTATGGTCTTAATCATTGATGGCCATAACTGTTCTGCCGTTAATTTCTTTTTGCACCTTTAATTTTATTATCACTTTTAAGCATTAACTGGCGCACCCTTCATCAACCACGAGATGAAATTTTCACGGTTACGCGAGCAGATGATAACCTTACCTTTACCGGAAAACTTTAAGACCATGCCTTCGCCGCTGGTCACACTATTGACCAACTGACCTAAAATTCCGCTGGATTGCTGCGTGGCAACTGAAATCTCATGATGTAATGCACTATCCCAAGCAACCACATGCGCATTATCGATAATCACCTCTTTACCTGGCTCAACATCCAAAACAAAACTAGAGCCAAATCCCGACACCGCTAACTTACCAACACCGGATGCTTCACAGATAAAAAAACCACCCGTTTGACCAAACATCGCGGTACCAATACTTTGAGTGCGCACATTTAAGTTAACACCACTTTCTGCGGCAACAAAAGCGCCATCGGTTATTCTGTAACTAATCGCCCCTACGTCTAAAACTTGAATGGCTCCCGGTAAAGTTGGTGACAGTAAGCAATCGCCACCGCCGCGAATAGCTTCAATATGTTGCTGAAAAAAAGACTCGCCATTAGCAAAACGGCGCATTAAAGCACTCCCTAAACCACCTGTCATTTTACCTTTTAGCTCTAACGCACCTTCCATCATGACCATTGCATTAGATTCGCAATAAATTTTTTCACCTTGTAACAGACTGACATGTAAAAAAGGATCAATCTCACCCGTGACTGTAAACTGTGCCATTTTTATCCCTACTCACTTTTAAAATTAAAAAACAATTTAACGCTTTATTTATTATTCCAATATTTGCTGTCGGTATCTCGAAATCCCTGCACCCTCCATTTTCCATCTTGCATATTTAGTGTAATAGCGCCCTGATCAGCCGTATTTAATACTGTGGCTTTAATGTGCTCATACCTTGCTAAAACATCGGGATGAGGATGTCCAAATTGATTACGATAACCGGCAGAAATTAAAACATATTCTGGTTGTATCGCATTAATAAATTCAACAGTAGATGAGGTTTTACTGCCATGATGCGGGGCAATTAATACTTTGGCTTTTAAACTACGACCATACGTCTCAACTAGCCAAGCTTCCGCCGACGCTTCTATATCACTGCTTAATAAAACATCACCCTGTGGCGTTTCAATTTTTAAAACACAGGCATTATCGTTTTCTGAAACAAACCTCTGCTGAGGCGCCAGCAAGGTAAACTTAACGTTATCCCACAACCAAGATTGGCCTGCCTTACAATTCTCAGGCGAATAGTCTTTCAACTGTTCAATTGCAGTCGTTAGCACTTGTTCTACTAAAATACCTCGTATTAGCGAAGGCGCACCGCCGATGTGATCATTATCGCCATGACTAATAATTAATTTATCAATTTTTTCTGCGCCTTGCTGACGTAAAAAAGGCAATAACACGCTTTTACCTATATCACTTTCATCAGAAAATTTTGCACCCGCATCATAAACTAACCAATGGTTTTGAGTTTGTACAACCACTGACAAAGCTTGTCCGACGTCAAGCAGTGTTAAATGAATAGTACCTATTTCCGGTTTTTTTTGTTCAGTAAATACCAAGGGCAAAAACATCACTAAACTCAGCCATCGTGCTGGAACGCCACGAGGTGAGAGTAATAATAAAACACCTGGTATAACAAAAATCAACGCCCATACTGACGGTTGATTATGGGTTATGGTAGATGCAGGCAATTCTGCCAAACGCACTAACACCCACCACAAACCTTGCAAAACGAAATCAACCACACTCCATAATTTAACAGCTAAGAATGGTGCAAAAAACATCACCAAAACACCTAGCAATGACAACGGCACCGCCAATAGGCTAATAACTGGAACCGCTATAAAATTAGCCACGGGGGAGATTAAAGATACCTGTTGAAAAAATAATAGCAATAAAGGCGATAAGCCGACTGATGTCGCCCAATTGATTTTTATGACGTCATGTAAGTAATTACTTTTCCCCAATCGGCCAGCAATAACATACACAATCATAATCACTGCTAGAAAAGACAACCAAAAACCAACGGCTAAGACGGATAAAGGATCAAATACTAATACAGCGAAAAGTGCAACGGCTAAGGTATTTAAGGGTCGGTTATTACGTTGGAGGATACTAGCGAACATGATGACAATAAGCATAATCACCGCGCGTTGTGTTGGTACTGAAAAGCCCGCTAATGCCGCATAAAAAATAGCGACTACCATGGCTACACTTGCCGCTATTATTTGTGGCGAAACTCTTAAAGAGCCTATTCTGGCCCAACATTTAAGCGTTAAAAAATACGCCAAACCGGCAATCAAACTAACATGAGATCCAGAAATAACAACTAGATGTGTTGTTCCCGTTTTACGAAAAATATCCCATTGATTTTGGGTAATACTTGCGCCATCACCTATAGTCAGAGCCTTTATCAATCCAAGGCTAAAACTATCATTTAATAAAAAAGAAAGTTTATCTGATATATTTTGTCGCCAAACAGAAATACTTACCCAAGCGGAACGCTGTCCCAATAGCATTGCTTTGGGCTGGGGTCGGACATAACCAACGGCACCTACACCTTGTGTCAACAGCCATCTTTCATAATCAAACCCACCAGGGTTTAAACTACTATGGGGACGTTTTAACTTAACAACCAATGACCAGCGCTGACCTGCTTTGACAACTTGATCAGGAAAGTACCAGCTTAATCTTATTTTAGAGGGTAATGGGACTTCTGATTCTGTCACCCTAAAATCGAACTTTACGCGCCTTTCATCCTGCTGTGGCAAATCGCAAACAATCCCTGTAACAGCTACATCAATCCCCTCCAAAGACTCAGGCAATCGCTCTGCTAATCGGGACATGGCAAACAAGACGGTCCAAAGCACTCCTATTACAAAAAACAACCACCGCCAATTCTTCAACCATGCCATAATAATCGCAACGATGGTGATCATTAATAACCATGATCCACTTGGCAATTCAGAAAACTGCTGAACACTCAGAATTCCAGCTAAAAATGACAAGACAGAAAAAATCATTCAGCTCCTCGTTGTTTTTTGAAACGGCTTAGAAATCTGTTAACCTTAAAGTACGGCTATTAAAACGACTTTGAGGCTGAGCTTTTAAAAAAGAATTGACTTAAATCCTAGCGCTTTTACTTCTTAGTTTAAAACAACTTTAACTTAAAAAACGATGGCCAAAAAATTCATACAGAAATACTTACATAAGTTTATACCTGATCATAACGTTATTAAACATCACAAAAATCTTCAGTTTCTTGGTGATAAATTACACGACCCTAATCTTTGGCATTTAAATCGATGTTCAGTTGCGATGGCTTTCGCGGTAGGGCTTTTTTGCGCTTGGATTCCGACTCCGGGACAAATGGCAATAGCCGCTATTGGAGCCTTTCATTTTAGAGGGAACTTACCGATTTCAGTTGGCTTAGTTTGGATAACTAATCCGCTAACAATGCCACCATTATTTTATTTTGCGTATCTAGTTGGGCTTTCTGTTCTAAATCTTCCATCCAGTACTTTTTCGATGGCAACTGTTTTATCAGGTGAAATTTTGTTTCCGTTCTTGACCGGCTGTTTATTAATTGGCTCGACTTGCGCCGCAATCGGTTACTTTGGAATTAACTATTTTTGGCGATTTCATACGGCACAAAAATGGGCCTCAAGGAAAAAATCCCGTCACAATAGAAAAAATCCCTTTAAAGCCATTGATTACAATAGTTCACGGTAAAATTTTACTATCGGTTGTACTAAGCACTTCACTACAAAGAACGAGTTTCGCTTCTTCGTAGTGAAAAACCATTACATTTAGCTGACAATCAAGCCATCTTCCATGTGCAAAACCTTACCCATGCGTGACGCCAATTCATGGTCATGCGTGACCACCAAAAAGCTAACATTCAACTCTTGATTTAACTCTAACATTAGCTGATAAACCTGATCCGCGGTTTTACTATCCAGATTTCCAGTAGGCTCATCTGCTAGGATTAAACTAGGTTTGTTAATTAAGGCTCTTGCTACGGCAGCACGTTGCCTCTCGCCTCCTGATAGTTCACCGGGTTTATGCTCAACACGATGACCTAAGCCTACTCTCTGCAAAAGCTCAATAGCACGGACACGCGCTTTTTTTACCGATTCACCACCAATTAACAAGGGCATGGCTACATTTTCAAGAACGGTAAACTCACCTAACAAATGATGTGATTGATAAATAAACCCTAAGGATTTATTTCTTAACTTGGCTAATTTAGCAGCACTAACTTGATTAATATTAACCCCATCAAGAACTACTTCTCCACCACTCGCCTTTTCTAGCCCACCTAAAAGATGTAACAACGTGCTTTTACCAGAACCTGATGCGCCCATAATAGCAACACGATCGCCTTTACCGATGTTTAAATCGACCCCTTTCAAAACTTCAACATCTAAGCCACCCTGATCATAACGCTTAGTTAATTGGTGGCAATGTAAAATACTAGTTTTATTCATATCTAAGCACTTCCGCTGGATTAATTCTAGACGCTTGCCACGCAGGATAAAGGGTTGCCAACAACGACAGAAAAAACGCCATCCCAGCGATTGAATAAACATCTGACCACACTAGTTTAGACGGTAACTGACTAATGTAATAAACATCAGCGGCCATAAATTGAACATTAAATAATTTTTCAATTGCAGGAACAATAGTTTCAACATTCAAAGCCAGCAATATCCCACCTAAAGTGCCAAATAAGGTACCAACAATACCAATAATTGAGCCTAGCACCATAAAGATTCCCATGATCGAACCCGACGTCAGTCCTTGCGTTTTAAGAATGGCTATATCACCTCGTTTATCGGTTACCACCATGACCAAGGTAGAAACAATATTAAAAGCGGCCACAGCAACGATCAGCAACAAAATAATAAACATGACCCGTTTTTCCGTTTGAATAGCGCGAAAGAAATTACTATGCGCTAACGTCCAGTCACTAACTTGATATTCACCATACAGGGCAGTTGCCATTGCATGAGTAATTTGTGGTGCATTAAATAAATCGTCCAATTTTATACGTAAACCTGATACTGCGTTATCCATACGGAATAACTTAGCCGCATCATCAATATTAATCATTGCCATATTACGATCGTACTCATACATGCCCACTTGAAAAATACCTACGACGGTAAAACGACGCATCCTCGGTACAATTCCAGCGGGTGTAGAGTTAATCTGTGGACTGATAACCGTGATTTTATCACCCATCATCACGCCCAAATAATTAGCCAATTCAACACCTAGAACAATGCCATATTGCCCCGGCACCAAATCAGCCAACTTGCCTGATTTCATTTTATCGGCAACTTCAGAAACTTTAGATTCATAATCTGGCAGAATGCCGTTTAGCATGGTTCCGCTAACCCGACGATCAGCATTTATCATAACCTGACCAGTGATAAAAGGTGCCGCCCCTTCTACATGCGGATAACCTTTTAACTTCTCATCCAACGTGCGCCAGTCATCTAACTGACCGTATTTTCCAGTAGCAGTGGCATGAGATGTCATGCCTAAAATCCTTTCTCGCAATTCTGCTTCAAATCCGTTCATCACTGACAAAACAGTTATCAGCGCCGTTACACCCAAGGCAATACCAAGGACAGACGTTAAGGTAATAAATGAAATAAATTGAGTGCGACGTTTTGCTCGCGTATACCGCAAGCCTATATAAAAAATAAGAGGTTTAAACATGAAATTTATAATTTAGGGGGAAATCAAGATTGCTTGCATTTAGGGCAAAATCCATATAAATAAAGGCCGTGATCAGTTAATTCGTAGCCTAATTCTTGAGCGACTTCTTTTTGTCTGGCTTCAATAAGTTCATCAGTAAACTCGTCAACTTTACCGCATTTCATACAGAGAATATGATCATGATGATCTCCATTATCCAATTCAAAAATCGAATTGCCACCCTCAAATTGATGCCTAGTCACTAAACCAGCCGCTTCAAATTGAGTTAAAACACGATAAACGGTGGCTAAACCAATTTCCTCATCTTCACTTAAAAGAATTTTATAAACTTTCTCTGCCGTTAAATGACGCTCATTAACCTGTTTCTCTAGAATTTGCAGAATTTTAAGTCGAGGTAAAGTAACCTTCAACCCCACACTCCTTAAATCATGTGTTTCCAACATTAATCTCCGGCTGACCCAACATTTAGGTTATTAAATACAAGATAAAGCTTATTGTAGCCTTTTTAGATAGGGAGAGCATGACAGTTTTATAGGATAATCATTTAACATCCTGTATGATTTAATAATTTTAACACTTCCGCTGCCACAAATGAGAAAGTCGCTTTTTTATTTAAGTTTATTAACAAACCTGATACTCGTCTCATGCTCTACCGTTTTGAATAATTTACCTGGCGTATATTCCATCCCCATTCAGCAAGGCAATATTATTGAGCAGTCTATGGTTGACCAGCTTCGACCCAACATGAGTAAACGCCAAGTTCTTTATATAATGGGTTCACCTATGCTGGATGATGTTTTCCATAAAAATCGCTGGGTATATCTTTATTCAGATAAACCTATTGGCGAAGACAGAGTACAGAAACAAATTTCATTATTTTTTGATAATGAAAAAATAGTGGGTATGCAAGGAGATTTCAGACCCAGCGCAACCCCTGTCGTCAAAGTATCAACTGAAGCAACCGTTGATGTACCCAAACGTGATCTTGAAAAAGCATTATGGGAGAAAATATCGATAGTGGTCAATACGCTAGTGGGTTATGATGAATTGGACGAAAATCCTTCACCTGACAAGCCCGCTTCAAAGTCAGAACCCGAGTCTGATCAACTCCCTTTTTAACGCATTGCCTTACAAACGCCTTTATTTTGCCGCGCGTTGTCGCCTCGCTTCTTTAGGATCATGAATTAAAGGCCGATAGATTTCAATTCTATCGGCTTGACTAACTATTTGATCCAGCTTGCATAGTTGACCAAAAATACCCGCCTTTATAGCGGTTGCCTCTATTTCTGGAAATTGCCTCAATATGCCAGATAGTTTAATCGCTTGTTCAACCGTTGATCCTTCTGGTACCTCAAACTTATTGATCACTTGTTGCTCAGGATTAGCGTAAGCCACTTCTATAGTCATTAACTTACTATCCATATTTTTGCTTAGCTCGACTCGTGAATGAACTCACCATGGTATTGCATATCTGATTAAAAACAACACCAAAAGCAAGACTTGCCAACTTACCAGACATTTCAAATTCCAAATCCAACGAAATCTTACTAGCATCCTCACGTAAGGGCATAAAATGCCAAACTCCCTCTAAATAAGAAAAAGGCCCCTCTAACAAAGAGACCGTGATCACGCCGCCTTTATCTATTGTGTTTCTAGTTGAAAAAGACTTTTTAAAGCCTCCTTTGGAAATCTGCAATTCCGCTTCAACAACATCACCTTCCCGCTTGATAATTCTACTACCACTACACCAAGGCAAAAACTGTGGATAATCTTCGATATCGTTCACCAAATCAAACATCTGCTGCGCTGAAAATTTAACCAATGCACTCTTTTGCACGACTGTCATTTAAAGCACTCCCACCACATGGAGAAACACAAAAAATACTGCAGATGGGGCTACATAGCTAATTAAAATCTTCCAAATTTGATAACTTTGAACTGTAGGCATGTTCAATTCTTGCTCACTGCTTTGCCGACTCATAATCCAACCGGCGAATATAGCAATAGAAAAACCACCTATGGGTAGCATCAAATTAGCCGTTAAATAATCCAATAATTGAAAAATACTTCTATCAAACAACTTAACGTTAGCCCAAACATTAAATGAAAATATTGACCCTATACCTAAAAGCCAAGTGCTCAGTCCCGTCCATAAACACGCTTTTTGACGACTAAAATTTTTATTTTCAACTAACCAGGCAACTGCCGGCTCAACCAAGGAGATTGAAGACGTCAATGCGGCTATCACCAACATCACAAAAAATGAAATCCCCATCAACCAACCACCCGTCATAGCACCAAAAGCAATCGGTAATGTTTGAAATATAAGCCCTGGGCCTGAATCTGGCTGTAAATTATTAGCAAAAACAATTGGAAAAATTGCAATGCCTGCCAATAATGCAACCACAGTGTCAGCACCTGCAATCAGTAGAGTCGTTTTGGCAATTGATATGTTTTTAGGTAAATAAGAACCGTAAACCATAATAGCGCCCATGCCCAAACTTAAGGTAAAAAAAGCATGCCCCATAGCCGTTAATACGGAACCACTGGTCAACTTGCTAAAATCAGGGATAAATAAAAACTTGAGCCCCTGAAAATAACTATCCGTGGTCATTGCATAAGCAACTAAAAGAAATAACAAGATAAATAAAGTGGGCATTAAATACTGCACTGCTTTTTCTAAACCCTTATTTACCCCTCGCACAACGATCAACATGGTCGCTAACATAAAGGCTGAATGCCAAAAAATAAGCTGTATTGGGCTGGCTATAAACTCATCAAATAATTGTCTTATCTGCGCAGCATCCGCATCAAAAAAGCTCCCCGTAAAAGCCTTTAATACATAAGCAGAAGCCCAGCCAGCAATTACGCTGTAATACGATAGAATTAATAAGCCCGCCACAACACCCATCCAGCCCAAATAATGCCAGTTTTTATCGGCGCCAGCTTCCTCTGTCAATAATTCCATTGTTTCAATAGGATTTCTTTGGCTTCGTCGTCCGAGCATCGTTTCGGCAATCATAATAGGAATGCCAATCAATAATACACAAAGAAGATAAACAATAACAAAGGCGCCGCCCCCATTTTCTCCTGTTATGTAGGGGAACTTCCAAATATTACCTAGCCCAACCGCAGAACCCGTTGCAGCCAGAATAAATGCAAGCCTAGATGACCATGCACCGTGAACTATTTTTTTTGTGTCCATCATTTTAAACGCCCATTAAAAACGCACCTTATTAGCAATATCGAGTAAAATAACAAAAATATTCCCTTACGTCAGTTTTAAAATCAAAAATTAGCCCACTATGGCCGATAAAAAGCTCCAAAAAAATAAAGCCCAACAGAATGCAACGATTGCTGTTAACCGACAAGCCAAGCATGAATACTTCATTGAAGAACGCTTTGAAGCAGGCATTGTATTAGAAGGCTGGGAAGTTAAAAGTCTCAGAGACGGCCGCGTTCAACTAAAAGAAAGTTATGTTGTATTAAGACGTGGCGAAGCATGGCTATCTGGCGCGCATATTTCCGCACTATTGTCAGCTTCAACACATATAAAGCCCGATGCTATTCGATCAAAAAAACTGTTACTCAATCGCCACGAACTCAATAAACTGATTGGCTCGGTTGAACGCAAAGGCTATACCTTAATTCCGTTATCCATGTACTGGAAAAACGGTCGCGCTAAATTAGAAATTGGCTTGGCAAAAGGTAAACAATTACACGACAAACGCGCGACATCAAAAGACCGTGATTGGGAAAGAGAACGAGCCAGAATAATGAAAAAAGGCTGAGCTCCATAAAATAATAATTGTCGGCTTAATTAGCCCTAATCTTAATAATTTAACTTGAACACTCTTAATTATGTCACTTAGCTTATTCCTTGAAAAAATAAACAGCCATGCAGCCATTAGTTTTGATGAAACCATTGCGGTAATCAACGAAAATTATCATTATCATCCTACTGAATTTAGCAATGGTCTTAGTGAAACCGTGGTAACCAATAAAGCGGGCACTAATGAAGGCTCTTGTAAGATTTTTGCTTTTGCTAAACTCCATCAATTAGATCAAGAACAAACTTTAAATTTATTCGGTGATTTTTACCGGCTCGATGTCCTAAATGACCCGCAAGGCACTAATCATCAAAATATTAGACATTTTATCCAATTTGGCTGGAATGGCATTGTCTTTCAAAAAACGGCATTAAGCCCTATTGGCTAATGTGCTAAACCTCGCTTAAACACCCTTTTATTTTTATGATACAAGATAGCGCATTAGTGCCTTTAACTAGCAGTAAAAAACTGACGGCTATACGAAAACAAGCACAACAATTCAAGACGCCAATAGACAGCAAGGTTTTTGAGGCTTCACCCTCAAAACCAACGAGCTTACTAAAAGAATCACAAGACGCTATTGACGCCTATATCAACAAAATCATGGCGACTTATTCTCCGGGCCAAAAAAATAAACTATTCTCTATTAGGTACGGTGAGCCTGAAAAAATCAAACAAATGAGCCTATTAGCGATCTTTCATCATTTTCAGATCATGATGCCAAAAAAATTCACTTCTATTGAAACCCTGAATTATTTTGGCCTTGAACCTAACAACGAAATAATTACTAAGCCCTCTCAATTTAAAGCGCATCGACAAAAACGGCATCAGCCGCCCCTTTAAGTTAGTATGATTCATCTTATTTCAATCAACACTTCAATCTCTTTTTAATAACTCAAAATGATCTCTTCATAATGAAAGAATAGGCTCGACTTAGCACCTCATTGTATAATCTACACTTAAGTATTACTGTCTAAAACCCCTAAGGATTAATTGACGTATGATTCCTGAAAAAAGCTCCATACGCCGTCGCGGCATTTATTTATTACCTAACTTATTTACCACAGGTGCATTATTTGCCGGCTTCTATTCCATTACTTCTGCAATGGATGGGGAATTTACCACGGCAGCAATCGCTATTTTTGCTGCAATGATTCTAGATGGCTTGGATGGCCGTGTTGCCCGTTTAACCAACACTCAGAGTGATTTCGGAGCTCAATACGATAGCTTATCTGACATGGTTTCGTTTGGCGCCGCACCTGCACTGGTCATGTATTTATGGGCATTTTCCAGCCTAGGGAAATTAGGCTTATTTGCAGCCTTTATACATATGGCAGGTGGCGCTTTAAGACTTGCTCGCTTCAATACTCAATTAACTTCTGCAGATAAACGTTATTTTCAGGGCTTACCTAGTCCTGCAGCAGCGGCCATTCTTGCCGGTTTCATCTGGTTTTCTCTGGAACATGGTTATTCTATTGAGATTGTAAAATATATTGCCATTGCTTTAACGATTACCACTGGTTTGCTAATGGTGAGTAATTTCAGATATTCGAGTTTTAAAGAAATTGACTTAAAAGGTAAGGTCCCTTTTTTCGTTACTATTGCAGTCATGCTTGCGATTGCTTTTATCATGGCACAACCACAAACAATGCTATTCCTATTATTTCTGGGTTATGCGATATCCGGCCCGGTTGTTACTTTGGTTATTCGTAGACGAAGATGGCATGGCCGTAAATCCTAAAAGTTTCTTGAGAGCAAATTATCAATGGCGTATAGTTTCTAAAATGAGCCCTCTAACCACCTCATATTTTAAAAATATATTAACTGTTGTAATGCCTATCCGTGAAAAACTTGAAGCATGGCTATGCACCTCTCTCAGATTCCAAAGCTGATGAGCACACTTTATTATTTGCTCATGCGTTACTAAGTTAGTTAAATTCCCCCTTAATTTAATATCAACTTTACTGTTGATATCTTTTCATCGACTGCATGGATGCAGGAGTTAGCGTAATGCAGGAGCAATGACCGAGAATGGAGTTTTTATGAAAGACAAGTTAATTATATTTGATACAACATTACGTGATGGAGAGCAAAGCCCAGGCGCCTCAATGACGCGTGATGAAAAAGTCAGGATCGCAAAAGCACTTGAACGTCTAAAAGTGGATGTCATTGAAGCGGGGTTTCCCGCCGCCAGCCCAGGTGATTTTGAATCTGTCCAGGCTGTTGCTAAAATCATTAAAGACAGTATTGTTTGTGGTCTAGCTCGCGCTTTAGATAAAGATATTGACCGCGCAGGTGAAGCGCTGAAAGGGGCAGGTCGGTCGCGCATCCACACCTTTATAGCGACCTCTCCTATACACATGCAAATGAAATTGCAAATGTCCCCAGAACAAGTGATTGAGCATGCCGTTAAGGCCGTTAAACGTGCGCGACGCTACACTGATGATGTTGAATTTTCGCCTGAAGATGCTGGACGCTCTGATGAAGAATTTCTGTGTCGGATACTTGAAGCCGTAATTGATGCCGGCGCTACCACACTCAATATACCCGACACAGTTGGTTATAGCGTGCCGCAGCAGTTTGGTGCAACTATTGCCAATTTAATTAAGCGTATACCAAATTCTGATAAAGCAATTTTCTCGGTTCATTGCCATAATGACTTAGGACTCGCCGTAGCCAATTCATTATCGGCTGTTATGAATGGTGCGCGACAAGTTGAATGTACCATTAATGGATTAGGTGAACGTGCAGGCAATGCTTCTTTAGAAGAAGTCGTTATGGCTGTTCGCACGCGTCATGATGTTTTCAGCTGTCAAACAGGCATAGACACTCGAGAAATATTAACTTGTTCAAAATTAGTGTCTTCTATCACCGGCTTTCCTGTACAACCCAATAAAGCAATTGTCGGTGCCAATGCATTTGCCCATGAAGCTGGCATCCATCAAGATGGTGTATTAAAAAGCCGTGAAACCTACGAAATCATGCGCGCTGAAGATGTTGGCTGGTCAGCTAATCGTATGGTACTAGGCAAACATTCAGGCAGAAATGCCTTTAAAAGCCGCATGACAGAATTGGGTTTTGACTTCACATCAGAAGAAGAACTCAATGATACTTTTTCTCGTTTTAAACAGTTAGCTGATAAGAAACATCAAATCTTTGATGAAGATTTACAGGCTCTGATCTCAGAAGCTAGTTTTGAGTCGGAAGATGAGTATGTCAAATTAATTGCCTTAAAGGTGTGCTCAGAAACGGGTGAAATTCCTAATGCAACGGTCACCTTACGAATAGATAATAAAGAAGTGACAGGCTGTTCTGATGGTGGTGGATCAGTCGATGCCAGTTTGAAAGCCATTGAAAAACTAGTGAAGTGCAAAGCTACTTTAGAGCTTTATTCAGTTAACAATATTACCAATGGTACCGATGCGCAGGGTGAAGTTACTGTGCGTCTTGAAAAGGAAGGTCGAATAGTAAATGGCTTGGGAGCCGACACCGATATTGTTATCGCTTCTGCAAAAGCCTATATCAATGCTGTTAACAAACTCCATAGCCCAGATCAACGCAGGCATCCTCAAAAAGGCGATGTGTAACCTGTAAAATAGAATAAGACAAAATGATTCATAATACTGGGCTATCTTTACCCCATAAACAGGATTTTAATTTTGGATAATGCCCTACGCTTGCAATATCTTGAGGCTATGGGCATTGATGTTTGGCTATCTAGACTTTCTTTCGATCTCGCTGTTAAAAGTGAACCAGTAGCAACAGAATCGACCTTATTAATCGATAATTGGACAACATTACAAGCCGAAATCACAAACTGCACACAATGCGCTTTGTGCACCTCAAGATCCCAATCGATAATTGGTGCAGGTAATCTTCAGGCTAATTGGATGTTTGTAGGAAACCCTCCCGACCAACAAGAAGATGAACAAGGGTTACCCTTTGTGGCTAACTCTGGCTTATTATTCACTGAAATGTTAAGAGCCATTGGCCTAACGCGAGAAGAAGTGTTCATGACTAATATCATAAAATGTAAACCTACTAATGATCTTGACCTTTATTCTGAGGCACTCACCCGCTGCAAAAACCATTTGCACAGACAGCAACAACTCATTAATCCGAAAATAATTGTTGCCCTAGGGGATACCGCGGCTCAAACTTTGCTCGGAACTGACAAACCTTTCTCCGAACTAAGGGGCAAAGTAGGATTTTTCAACAATACACCCGTTGTTGTGGCGTATCATCCTGCGTACTTACTAAAATCTTTACCCGAAAAAAATAAGGCTTGGATGGATTTAATATACGCAGTACAAACATTTAACAATACCGAAGGTTGATTATGCGGGGATTAATGGACAAAATAAAAAAACTAGTGGTTTATGACGCAGACAAAGAGTTCTATGCGAAGATATTTCCAAACTCCGTCACAAAAAAAGATTTGTTGCGTTTACGAATTATGACGCATGCCGACTTACCTGATGTTCTCGAAATCGAGAGAAAAAACTATGCATTCCCATGGGAAGAAGATATTTTTACAGACTGCTTTAAAGCAGGCTACAGTTGCTGGGTCTGTGAATTAGATAATAAAGTGCTGGGCTATAGCCTGCTATCGATGGCGGTCGGAGAAGCGCATATACTCAATATTTCTGTAGATCCGGCCGAACAAAAACAAGGCATAGGCCGTAAAATGCTTGAACATCTCATTGAAACCGCACGTGGTCGTGCAGAAACCGTTTTTTTAGAAGTTAGACCTACGAACATACACGCAATTGCACTTTATGAAACTATTGGTTTTAATGAAATTGGTGTTAGAAAAGATTATTATCCAGCTGAAAATGGTCGAGAAGATGCGATTATGCTCGCTCTTGAGTTATTCTAAACAAACACCCATAAAGGACGACCATCAAATAGCCACGAAAAAAACACGTTATAAGCGCTAAAATACTGCGTCTCGTGCCTAGTCTAAGACTTGCTAATAGCCTTTTACCTTTCGTGGCTTTCGTAAAAATTTTATACGTTATGATTTATTTCAAATTAGCCGTTACATGAGGCTCAATAAGCTTATACATGAGCTGATGCATTTTAGGACTTCCAACAATTAAATTACCTGATTCCAAATAATTATCATTAAAAGAAAAATCGGTAACAACACCCCCTGCTTCTTTAATTAACAAGATACCGGCTGCCATATCCCACTCCATTACGCCAATTTCCCAATACCCATCCAATCGTCCGGCCGCCACATAGGCTAAATCAAGTGCTGCTGCTCCAGCACGGCGAACGCCTGCACACTCAGTCATTAACGCACGAAACATACCTAAATAAGCATCCACATGCATATCCGTTTTAAAAGGAAAACCTGTGCCTAGCAATGCACCTTTCAAGCTATTTTGATTCGTTACACGAAGGCGACGATTGTTTAACATGGCTCCACCACCTCGCTTAGCAGTGAACAGCTCATCACGAAGAGGATCATAAACAACACCTACTTCCAATTTACCCTTATATTTTAAAGCAATAGAAACCGCATATTGAGGGAAGCCATGTAAAAAATTAGTAGTCCCATCCAGTGGATCTATAATCCAAACAAAGTCATTCCCTTTATGGTCACCGCTTTCTTCTGCCAAAATAGAATGCTCGGGATAAGCCGCCTTAATGATATTAATGATTTCCCGCTCAGCCATGCGATCAACCTCGCTGGCATAATCATTTTTACCTTTTTGATCAATGGACAGGCGGCTAACATTGTCAGCAGAACGAAGGATTAAGTCGCCCGCGCTTCTAGCAGCACGGACAGCAATATTTAACATGGGTTGCATAGACAAATTTACAATGAGCAGATAAAACACCAATGATAGCAAATCTTTTGGTAAACTTGGCTTATTTTTCAAAAAAGGACAACATCGTTGCTGTCACATATAAAAATTGTTTTGGTCGAAACAACCCATCCTGGCAATATTGGCGGGGTCGCTCGGGCTATGAAAAACATGAACATATCTAACCTTTGCTTAGTCTCACCAAAGATATTCCCTAGTGCTGACGCCACATCCAGGGCTTCTGGTGCTGATGATATTTTAGCAAAAGCCACCGTTTGTTCAACTTTACAGGAAGCCATCGCTGACTGTAATATCGTCATAGGTGCTAGTGCACGATGCCGATCTATTAGTTGGCCAGAGATGTCCCCTAGAGAATTCGCTGAAAATATAGCTTTCTCAGAATCGAGTAATAAAATTGCCGTTATTTTTGGTCGGGAAAACTCAGGTTTAAAAAACAATGAGCTTGATTTATGTCACTTTCTACTTCGTATTCCGTGTAACAGCGACTATAGCTCTTTAAATATCGCTGCCGCTGTTCAAGTAGTTTGCTATGAGTTATTTGTTGCCGCTGATCAGCAAGAAGCTATCCATATCGGTGATCGAGGAAAAACAGCCAAAGCCACCGCGATACAAATGGAATCTTTTTATACCCACTTATACCAGGCATTAACAGATATTGGCTTTATGCATCCAGATAAATCTAAAACCATCATGCGTCGCTTACGCAGAATTTATAATCGTGTAGAGTTGGATATTAAAGAACTCGACATACTTAGAGGTATTTTAAGAATGTCACAAAACAATCAAAGGAATGAATAATGTTTAATCGCTTAAAAGAAGACATTGCTTGCGTTTTCGAACGCGACCCTGCCGCTCAGTCAGTTCTTGAGATTTTAACGACCTACCCTGGCGTTCATGCTGTTTTAATTCATCGAGTTAGCCACTTTTTCTGGGAAGCTGGATACCTATGGCTCGCTCGGTTTATTGCCCATATCAGCAGAGGATTGACCGGTATAGAAATTCATCCCGGGGCCCAAATTGGTAGGCGTTTTTTTATTGATCATGGCATGGGCGTCGTTATTGGTGAAACTGCCATTGTTGGCGATGATTGTACTGTTTACCATGGTGTTACCTTAGGCGGCACTACTTGGAGCAAAGGTAAACGCCATCCTACACTACAGAATGGCGTTGTTATAGGCGCTGGTGCAAAAGTATTAGGTCCTATCGAAATTGGTACAGCGGCCCGTGTAGGATCAAATTCTGTGGTATTAAAATCAGTGCCTGCGGGTGCAACGGTCGCAGGTATTCCGGCTCATATAATTGGCAACCATCCAAAACATGAAAATTCTGAGCGAGATAAAATTGCTCATAAATTGGGTTTTAATGCTTATGGAACAGCTGCCGATATGCCAGACCCTGTCGCGAATGCAATCAATCGGATGCTTGATCATATTCATTTACTCGACAAACAAATGGAAACCATGCAGAAAGCACTCAATGAAGCAGGAATAAAATGTACAGAAACACCCCTATCAACCTTAGACGGCTGCGAAATTAACGACAACTACGAAAAACGGCCTTAAAATATAACGCCTCATAGTTTGAATATTAAGCTGCCCTCAAAATAATAGTTGACCATTTAGGTTGGTTAAGCGTTATTTATGATAATATACTTATTTATTTGGGGGATTCTCTAATGCGTTTAACTACTAAAGGCCGTTATGCTGTAACAGCCATGCTTGATTTAGCTTTTCACAGTTCATCAAAACCCGTTACTTTAACTGAAATTGCCGCAAGACAAACTATATCATTGTCCTATTTAGAACAATTATTTGCGCGTTTACGTCGAGCTAACATGGTTAAAGGAATTCGTGGGCCCGGTGGTGGCTACACGCTAGCTGGCAAGGCTATTGATATTAATATTGCTGACATTATTGCCGCAGTAGATGAGCCGATTGATGCCACTAAATGTGGCGGAGAAGCAAACTGCCAAAATGAAAAAGCCTGCTTAACTCATGATCTCTGGATGGGTTTAAGCGAACAAATCCGAGATTATTTGAAAGGCATCACACTGGCCCAATTACTTGATAAGCACCGTATCCAAGAAATATCTAAAAGACAAGACCAAGATGCGTTACAAGTCATTGAACTGCATCGAAATACAGAGTTAACATCAAAACTGAATGATTTATTTTGATCACAATGCAACAACACCCCTCGACAGTCGGGTGCTGGATGCTATGTTACCTTATCTTAAATCTTTTTATGGCAACCCTTCAAGCTTATACCGACAAGGTAGAATTGTTCGCAGCGCAATTGATAACGCACGCGAACAAATTGCTTCGCTAGTTGATGCGCCAGCAGCACAAATCATTTTTACCAGTGGTGGCACTGAAGCCAATAATCTAGCCTTAGCCTCGCTACCACCTCAAGGTAAACTTGCCATTTCTGCCATTGAACACCCTTCAGTTATTGAGCCTGCTCTACGCTTTAAAAGAAACGGGGGCCACTTAGATTTCCTTGATGTTGATACCAATGGACTCATCAACCCAGTCGCTATTGATAAACTCATTCAAACAAAGCCAGATGGAGTATCCATCATGCTGGCTAATAATGAAACGGGAGTCATTCAAAACTTAACACCTTACATTAATAAATTCAGAGATAATCATATTATTTTTCATACGGATGCCGTACAAGCTGTTGGAAAAATACCGGTTTCATTTTCTAAGCTTGGTGCCCACTTAATGTCATTATCCAGCCATAAAATATATGGCCCGAAAGGCTGTGGCGCACTGATTTTTGAAAAAGGATTGGAGATAAACCCTCTATTACTGGGCGGTGGACAAGAGCAATCCCTAAGAGCGGGAACTGAAAATGTTGCTGCTATAATTGGATTTGGGAAAGCTGCAGAACTTGCACAAACAGAACTTAATAATCGCCAAGAAAAATTACTTACCTTAAGATTGTTACTAGAAACCAATTTAACAAATATTCCTGGCTTAATTATTTTTGCCCTCCAAACACCTCGACTCCCCAATACTGTTCAGTTTGGTATCCATGGGGTTGACGGTGAAATGTTATTAATGCAACTGGATCAGAAAAAAATAGCCGTCTCTAGTGGATCAGCTTGCGCCAGTGAATCAAAAGCATCTAGTCATGTGCTCAAGGCTATGAATATAGAAGAAAACCTTGCTAAAAGTGCTCTTCGTATCAGTTTAGGCATAGAAAATACTGAAGCTGAAATTTTTGAATTTATTTACCAATTAAAAACCTTGGTTAACCCTACATAGAGAGAATGTTATGTCTGTTTCATTAACTGAAAGTGCCGCTTTACAAATAAAAAAACAATTAGCAAAAAGAGGTAAAGGTATTGGTTTAAAACTAGGTGTTAAAAAATCAGGCTGTTCTGGTTATGCTTATGTTTTAGATTATGCCGACACACTCATTGAGAACGATTCTGTCTTTGAGGGTTATGGTGTAAAAGTCATTGTACCGGAAAGCGACCTTGAATTTGTTGATGGTATAGAACTAGATTATCGAAAAGAGGGCATCAATGAAGCTTTCAAATTTAATAATCCAAATGTAAAAGGGACTTGTGGCTGTGGCGAGAGCTTTTCCGTAAGCTAAGTGATTATTTTAAATTGATTTTAGCGACAGAGTACTCTATTATTTTCTTGCGATTAACAAGGTTATTCCGCTTTAAACAGTAAATACTGGAATCACTCAATCAAATAATAAAGCTAAATCAAACAATGAATAATCAAGTTATTGTTATAAATGATACCGAATGGAAGACTCATTCATTAGAAGATAAAGGGTTACATGACCTTGAAGCGGGTAAAGTGCTTCACTTCAACCGTCTTGAATTTCCACTTTCAGCATTTGAACAAAGTTTTTTTACACCGGACATTCGTCACCCTAAATCACGGAACATAAGCTTAGATGCATCAGGAAATCTAAAAGGTGTAGTAGGCAATGACGCCGTTCAAGACGGGGTAACGGCCATGATGGATCGTTTTCGTAACCAAGCCCAATCACTTGTCCAGAGCTATTTCCCCAGTTATATTGATAACATAAGTGTAGCTCCGACAAGTTTTCGCCCAAATCAAATAGAAACTCGAGCGCAATCATGGCGTGCTGATGACAAACGCTTACATGTTGACGCCTTTCCATCTAGGCCTAATTACGGGGAACGAATATTACGTGTATTTATTAATGTAAATCCACATAACATCCCTAGAGTATGGCGAGTTGGTGAGCCCTTTGAAGACATTGTTAAACGATTTCTTCCCGATATAAAACCTTATTCGGCTTGGCAAGCAAGGATTTTGAATGTTTTTGGCATTACCAAATCATTACGTAGTGAGTACGATCATATAATGCTTCAACTTCACGATGCCATGAAACATGATCTAAACTATCAAGCCAATAGCCCTCAAGTAACCATACCCTTCCCTAGCGGTTCCGTTTGGATGTGCTTTTCGGACCAAGCTTCTCATGCGGCGATGTCGGGGCAATATATGATGGAGCAAACATTTCATTTGCCTGCACTTAAGCAAAAAGATCCCCAGGCCAGCCCTTTAGCAATACTCACTCGCCACATGGGGCGTCAATTGATTTAAAGGAACATTATTCCCCCACACAAAAAAGCCCGTCATTCTATTACCCTTATTTAACAAGCGTAATAGAATGACGGGCTTTTCAGCGTCTTAGTGCTTACTTTTAATCAAGCTTGCCATGACATTGTTTGTACTTCTTTCCTGATCCACAAGGACAAGGATCATTACGCCCAACCTTACTACCTTCTCTAACAAAAGGCTGCTCTAAAACAGCATCATCTTCAATAATAGCCGATGGCTCATCAAAATCATCCAATGCGGGCGCGGCAGCATGCTCAAAATGCATTTCTCGAGGAGCTTGCATTTGGTCATCAATAGCCTGAACATCTTCTTCTTGACGTACTTGCACTTTAAACAAAATCCCAATCACTTCATATTTGATATGTTCTAACAACTCAGTAAACATTTCAAATGCTTCACGCTTGTATTCTTGCTTAGGATCTTTTTGTGCATAGCCTCTAAAATGTATACCTTGGCGCAAATAATCCATCGCGGCCAGATGTTCTTTCCAGCTGGTATCCAACACTTGTAGCATGACTGATTTTTCAAAATGCTGTAACACGTCTTGAGTAATCTTTAGCTCCTTATCCTTATGATTCTGCTCTAAGATATCAACAATACGAGCACGCAAAGAAAACTCTTGAAGATTTTGTTCTTCATCCAGCATTTTTTGCACTGGAATTTTAACATTAAACTCCTGAAGTAAATGCTCTTCAAGACCATCGATATCCCACTGCTCGACCATCGTTTTTGCAGGGATATACTGAGTAATCACATTATTAACAACATCTTTACGGATGGCAGTAATGATTTCAGAAATTTCCTTAGCGGCCATTAACTCATTACGCTGAGCATAAACAACTTTACGTTGATCATTTGCCACATCGTCATAAGCCAAAATTTCTTTACGAATATCGAAGTTACGCCCTTCAACCTTACGCTGAGCATTTTCAATAGATCGAGTTACCCAAGGATGTTCTATTGCTTCACCATCGCCCATACCCAATTTCTTCATCAAAGCAGCAACACGATCAGAGGCAAAAATTCGCATCAAATCGTCTTGTAACGATAAATAAAATCGCGTTGAACCTGGATCACCCTGACGACCTGATCGACCTCTTAATTGATTGTCTATGCGGCGTGATTCATGGCGCTCTGAACCAATAACATGTAAGCCGCCATTGGCAAGTACTTGATTATGCCTATCCAACCAAATAGCACGTACTTTTTCTTTTTCCGCATCACTAGCATCATCGCCTAAAAGTCTGAGCTCTGCATCCAAGTTTCCACCCAACACAATATCAGTTCCCCGACCCGCCATATTAGTGGCAATCGTCACGGCACCTGGCATACCTGCTTGCTCAATAATATGCGCTTCACGCTCATGCTGTTTAGCATTAAGCACTTCGTGTTTAATACCTTGTTTTTTAAGCAATTCAGAGAGGCGTTCAGAGTTTTCAATGGAAGTGGTTCCCACTAAAACAGGCTGCCCACGACTAACGCAACCTTTAATATCATCTGCAACAGCGATATATTTCTCATCAGTCGTCAAATAAACCAGATCCCCTAAATCCTTACGAATCATCGGGCGATGCGTGGGAATGACAACCACTTCTAAACCATAAATCTTATTAAGCTCAAAAGCTTCCGTATCTGCAGTCCCTGTCATTCCCGAAAGCTTATCGTATAAGCGAAAATAGTTCTGGAAGGTAATTGACGCAAGCGTTTGATTTTCACTATTGATCGTAACATGCTCTTTTGCTTCAATAGCTTGATGCAAACCTTCAGACCAACGTCGACCAGGCATTATTCGGCCTGTAAACTCATCAACGATAACGACTTCATTATTAGCTACGATGTAATCAACATCTTTTTTAAATAAGACATGTCCACGTAATGACGCATTCAGATAATGCATGAGACGAATATTAGAAGCATCATAAAGACTACTTCCTTCCGGCATTAAGCCGTGCTCAAGCATTAAAAATTCAACACGCTCATGACCTGCTTCTGTCAAATAAACTTGACGAATCTTTTCATCAACCGTGTAATCACCCGGCTGGTCATCACTATCCTGCCTAACTAATAGCGGAATAATGTCATTAGCCTTGATATATATTTCCGTACTTTCTTCTGTCGGCCCAGAAATAATCAACGGTGTTCTAGCTTCATCAATCAGAATTGAATCGACCTCATCAACAATGGCAAAGCTTAATTCTCTCTGGACTTTTTGCTCAAGGCTAAACGCCATATTGTCACGGAGATAATCAAATCCAAATTCGTTATTTGTACCGTAGGTAATGTCTGCCGCATAAGCTTCTCGCCTAGGCGCATGCTCCATCTGACTAACAATCACCCCAGTAGTCATGCCCAAAAAGGCATAAAGCCGACCCATCCACTCAGAATCTCGCTTAGCCAAATAATCATTGACTGTGACCACGTGGACGCCATAACCCGGCAAGGCATTCAAGTAAGCGGCTAAAGTTGCCATCAAGGTTTTACCCTCGCCTGTCTTCATTTCAGCAATTTTACCGTCATTTAATATCATGCCGCCTATAAACTGCACATCAAAATGACGCATGCCAAAGACTCGCGAAGAAGCCTCTCTGACCGCAGCAAAAGCTTCTGGAATTAAATTATCCAGCTTTTCACCTTCTGTTAGGCGATCACGAAATTCCTGAGTTTTTGCTTTTAACGCTTCATCAGATAATTTTTCGTATTCCGAGGCTAAAGCATTGACCTTCTTGACCAACTTCTTTTTCCTCTTTACCAGCCTGTCGTTACGGCTCCCTACAACAAATTTAACTAGCTTACCCAGCATGTTTTCTTTCCGGTGTGATTTTAGTAAATGATTGACTCAAAGTGTTTGATTATATACCGTCTAATGCTTTAATTACAGTTAAAACACCTAACTATTATATATTCAATTCCACTATAAGAACTTTTAAGCCCTTATTAGCAGAGTGGCAATTGTGATAGAGTTAAACGCAAGCATGATTGCAAAAAAAATACAGATCAAGGTGATTAGTGCTTTTATAGGTAACCAACTAAGCGTTATTTCCCCCTTGTGCAATTATATAACTAACTTTTTACAGAGCTTATGAAGCCTTCTAATTTTTTAAAAATTATTCTTATATTGATAAGCTTCTCCTTAATCAACTTCTCTCGTGCCGAGAACAAAGTAACCGAGCAGCAAATATTGGCGCCTGGTTACGGAACTCTAGAATTTACCGCACCCATCCCAGGATCCTATAAGCTCCCCATTTTAGGTATAGCTAGTGACGGCAATGTTCTAGACACCCAAGGCAAGTCCTTAACTTTACATAGTTTGATGGGTGATAAAATAACCCTTCTTAGCTTTATTTACGCAACCTGTAGTGATGTTAATGGCTGTCCCTTAGCCACCGCGGTATTTAATAAAATCAAGCTACGCCTCAAAAAAGAACCTACTATGGCAGAACACTTAAGACTGATTACCTTAAGCTTTAACCCCGAACACGACACACCTGAAACAATGGAACACTATGGCGCTGCATTTCAAGATCAGGGCGTAGAATGGCACTTTTTGACGACTCAATCTGAACAAACATTACAACCGATATTGGCTCACTATAAGCAAAACATTCAAAAAGTCTATAATACCGAAGGACAATTTACGCAGACATTTTCTCACATTCTCCGTGTTTATCTTATCGACAAAAATCAACGTATCCGCAATATTTACAGCGTAAATTTTTTACACCCAGACACGCTAATCAATGACATCAAGACCTTATTGCCCTCCACGACTAATGCAATTTCTGTGAAGTCTAGTGATCGTGCCGCTATAAATCTTTTTACCCCAGGTGACAACAAACTAAATTATGACCAGAGTAATTACCAAACTCACTCCGTCGCCTTAACCGACCGAATTGGCCAAAATACGGCTTTAATTAATACCGTAAATAAGCCCTCACTTGGCCTTCCTCGTGTCCCAGTGCCTATCAATAACCCAATCACAGCGAACAAAATTCAGTTGGGACGCAAACTATTTTATGATCGACGTTTATCGCTAAATAACACGTTTTCTTGTGCCATGTGTCACATTCCTGAGCAAGGGTTCACCAATAACGAAATGGCAACTGCCGTTGGTATAGAAGGCAGAACCATAAGGCGTAACTCGCCCACCTTATACAACATTGCTTATGCCACCGCTTTATTTCATGACAGCCGAGAATCAACACTGGAACAACAAGTATGGTCGCCCTTATTAGCCCATAATGAAATGGCAAACCCATCGATAGGCTATGTCATCGACAAAATCAACAGCAGTCCTGACTACAACACTCTATTTAAAAAAACCTTTGGCAAAGAGCCCAGCATGGAAACCATAGGAATGGCCATTGCCAGTTATGAACGCACGCTAAATTCAGCCAACTCTGCGTTTGACCGCTGGTTTTATGGGAAAGATAAAGCGGCGCTAAACGAAAAAGCACAACGTGGTTTCCAATTATTTACCGGTAAAGCCCACTGTTCCAACTGCCACACCCTTAACAGTCACTCAGCTTTGTTTACAGATAATGGCAATCATAATACCGGCATTGGTTATTCGACTGCGATGAATAAGCCTGATAACACTCAACATATTCAAGTTTCACCCGGCGTTTATGTTGATGTTAACACCACCTTAATCGCTAAAGTTGCTGAAACCAAAACCAATGATCTAGGACGTTATGAAATAACCCAAAAACCAGAAGACCGCTGGAAATATAAAACGCCTTCATTGCGCAATATCAGCTTAACAGGGCCTTATATGCATAACGGCAGTTTTGAAACCTTAAACCAAGTCCTTGAATTTTATAACCAAGGCGGTATCACTAACGAAAATATTGACCCACTAATCAAACCCTTAAATCTAACTGAGCCAGAACTATCCGACTTAAAAAGCTTTTTAGAGTCATTGACAGGTGATAATATCAACAACATAGTGGCTGACGGATTTGCCGCACCTATTGGCGAAAGTCAGTAAGCATTTCTTCCTACCCCTCCATTTTTTAGAGGGCTAGAGCACCCTTGCCGAGTAGTCAGGGTGAAAGCCTTACTTTATGAGTCAGCGTGATTTAGAACACATTACCCTTTAAACTAGCCTTTATGACTTAAATCGAATATTTTAATAAACACCACTAAAAGATTAACAATTTAACTCCAGCCCATTATTTGGCTTAAAAATAACAACGTAAAGCATCCTGCTAGACACTAATCAATCATGAATAACCACCCATAATGAATCCCTTAGATAGACGAATTTTTCTTGTGTTAACAATGGTCTTTGCATTGAGTGCCTGCAATAACAGCACGCAAGTAGTAAAACCCAATCCTCCCTCGGCCAATCAAAGTGCCGCCCTACCATCGACAAACCCACTTCAATATCAAAAAAGGGCCTCCACTCTATCAGGTGCATTTCAAAAGCCAGGCGAACTTCAACCTGCCGTTGAATTTTGGAGTAAAACTTATACCGTATGGCATCGCTCTGAAGTCGCGTTTCATGATGACCGCTATCTTGATGTGGTCTACGAAGTCATGTTATTACCGGGCAATGTTGACGATAGCCTAACAACTGATCAAAAAGAAATAGTCAAAAAACGTCGTGACTTTTGGAAAGTACAACTCTCTATTTTGGAAAGCAAAATCCGCTACAACGCCCCTTTAAACGCTAACGACAAACAGATAATTTCTAAACTTAAAAGTAACGGTCGACAACTTAATAGCCTGATCATAGGTGCTTCCGAGCGAGTCAGGTCTCAACGAGGCACCCGAGAACGTTTTAAACAAGGCCTCGACATTAGTCGAAAATACGACCGTCAATTTAGAAAAATTTTCCGCGAAGCTGGCTTGCCAGAAGATTTAGCCTGTCTTCCGCATGTAGAGTCCTCCTTTCAACCCTCTGCTAAATCGTCCGCGGGCGCTGTAGGTATGTGGCAATTCACTAAAGGAGCTGCAAAGACTTTTATGCCCTCAGGGAATGGAGTTGATCAACGTCTTGATCCTTTTGCTTCAGCCAATGGTGCGGCACGCTACCTAAGTCACGCCTACCAAAAACTCGGAGACTGGCCCACAGCAATCACCTCTTACAATCATGGCATCGGTGGCATGAAGAGAGCACAAAACCAAGTTGGTCATGATTTTGTTCGCATTGTAGATACTTATAATGGGCCTGCTTTCGGCTTTGCCTCACGTAACTATTACGCCCAATTTCTTGCTGCTCGAGAAATAGCTAGCAACCCTAGGCAATATTTCCCTTAAGAACTATCCATATTAATCCTGTTGCTTTTTTAATGACGATACCTCTAAAAACCTATCCGACTCGATTGTCCGGCATAACTTTTATGTATCTCATAAAAATAATCTAGGCACAAAGCGAATTGCTGCTATTTAAAACTCACTTACTCTTAACTTTGAAGGATTCAAACTTTATTTTTTCCAAGTCATAACTTTGTAAAGTGTAATATAATCTAAGAAGCAAGGTTTAATGATCACGCTAATGACACCATCAAAAATGATTATTCAAAACCTTAATAACGTCTAACTTCTTTAATGATTAATTCCTCCCTAACACTTTAATTATGAACAAGATAATCCACCCTCTTTTAATTTCTTTGCTATCCGCTACTTTTTTAGCCAGTTGTGGCGACTCTACTAAACAAGAGACTATCAAGGTAGGCTTAATTGTAGAACTTACAGGCGATATGCCAGCGGTCGGTGCATCTTCAAAAAATGCTGCTGAACTGGCGGTAAATGAAGTGAACTCAACGGGTGGCATCACACTTAATGGCAAAGCTTATCCCGTTGAACTTGTTATTGAAGACAACGCATCCAAAGCCGATCAATCAGTAGCCGCTGCAAACAAACTAATTAGCCAAGATAATGTTGTTGCGATAGTCGGGCCCAATGCCAGCCTTGGTGCAATACCTGCCGCTGAAATTGCTGAATACAACAAGACACTATTAATTACGCCTTGGTCGACAAATCCAAAAACTACCCTAGACACAACCACTGGAAAACCTAAAAGTTATGTGTTTCGTGCGTGTTACACAGATCCCTTTGAAGGTCGAGTCCTCGCTCGTTTTGCGCTTGAAAAGCTAGCCGCAAAAAAAGTGGCTATACTCTACGATGTTGCGTCTGAAGCACCTAAGAGTCAAGCAGACCTATTTCGAGTAACTTTCGAAGAATTAGGTGGAAAGACCGTCGCTTTTGAAACGTATACCGCTGGTGACCGCGATTTCTCAGCTCAACTTACAAAAATAAAAAACGCCAATCCAGACATCATATTCCTACCCGCTTACTATAATGATGTAGGTCTAATCGCCCAACAAGCTCGTCGTGCAGGTATCAATCAACCTTTACTAGGATCCGATGCTTGGAGCAGCCCTGAATTGATCAAGCTATCAGGTGGAACGGTAGAAGGTGACTATTTTGCTAATCATTACGCAACCGATATTGCAACGCCGACCGCCAAAAAATTTATTGAGACTTATAACAAGCAATACGGCAATACGCCTGATGATGTTGCCGCACTAACTTATGACTCAATGGGTTTGTTATTTGAAGCACTTAAAAAATCACCCACTCTTGAACGCCAAGCAATACGAGACACTTTAGCGACCATCTCTAATTACAACGGTGTTACTGGCGACATTAAATTTACTGGTGGATCAGGTGATCCCGTCAAAAGTGCCGTGATCATGCAAATTAAGGGCGATAAGTTTGTTTGGGTAATGAATGCTGCGCCATGATTAATGAATTACAAAAAGGAGCGTAATCGTGAGTGAAGGGATTATTTACTGGCTTCAGCAAGCTTTAAATGCTTTGCAATTAGGTAGCATTTACGCCTTGATAGCGCTAGGTTATACCATGGTATATGGTATTTTAACCATGATTAACTTTGCTCATGGCGATGTCTTCATGATTGGTGCTTTTTTCTGCTTTTTGTTATCAAGCACCTTAAACTTGACCTTCGTACCGACCTTGTTATTGACGATGATAGGCACCGCCATTTTAGGTGTCCTCATTGAAAGATTAGCTTATAAGCCACTTCGCCAAGCACCGCGTGTATCAGCCATTATCACAGCGCTGGGCGTAGGAATGTTTCTTGAAAACTTCACCTTAGCCCTCGCCCCTTATCCAAAACACATTCCTATGTTACTGGAAAATGTTACTTGGAATTTTTATGGCATCACCCTCTCATCTATTCAACTCGTCATCATTAGCCTGTCATTAGGATTAATGCTACTACTCGATTACATAGTCCAAAGAACCACTATCGGCATGGCAATGCGGGCAATTTCTTGGGACAAAACTTTTGTACCTTTAATGGGTATCCCTGTCGATTTTATTATTTCCATTACCTTCGCCATTGGCGCGGGACTAGCCGGAGCCGCAGGAACCATGTATGCCCTAGCCTATCCAGTGATTGATCCTTATATGGGCATAATGGTCGGATGGAAGGCCTTTATTTGCGCCGTAGTCGGCGGTATTGGTAACATCCGAGGAGCCATGGCCGGCGCTTTTATTTTAGGCACTGTTGAAATTATGGTCGTTGCATTTTTTCCGTCAACATTCCGTGATTTTGTCGCTTTCACCTTATTAATGGTATTAATTATGGTGCGGCCTTACGGCATTCTTGGCAAACCAAGGATCCAAAAAGTATGATGGTTCTTCTTAAACAACGATGGGATGCCTTGCTAGAAAGTGCTTGGCTCGTTCCTCTTCTGTTAGTTATTGGCTTTGGCCTTGCTTTCGCTATTCCGGAATATCATCTGCTTAGTGTCTATATTCAGCTGATATTGATGTATATCGGCATTAATATCATTTTAGCCACGAGTTTAAACTTGGTGAATGGCTATATGGGTGAATTCTCACTCGCACATGCAGGATTTATGGCCGTTGGCGCCTACACATCAGTATTGCTGACGATGAAAGTTTTTCCAGTCGCTGACTTTCCCTTTTTATTCCCTTGCGCCGTCCTTATCGGAGGACTCGTCGCCGCGCTGCTAGGTATGATTGTAGCGATCCCCTCATTTAAGGTTCGCGGGGATTATTTAGCTATCATTACCCTCGCTTTCTTAATGATCGTTAAATCCATGATCGAAAACATTGATGCTATTGGAGGTCCTCGTGGGATGTCCGGCATCATGAAATTAACAACGTTACCTTGGGTATTTTTCTGGGCCACAACCTTACTATGGATGATTCGAAATTTTATCTATTCAAAATACGGGCGTGGTGTATTAGCTATCCGTGAAGATGAAATCGCCAGTGACTTAATGAGTGTTAACACTCAACAAGTTAAATTTTTCGCCTTCATGTTATCCTCGTTCTGCGCAGGAATTGCAGGCGCACTATTCGCACATTTATTACAATTTATTAGCCCCCGAATTTTCGATATTACAAAATCGACCGATATCCTGATCATGGTTTATTTAGGCGGCATTGCATCAATAGGAGGCTCAATATTAGGCGCTACTATTTTTACTGTTTTATTGGAAATATTAAGACCATCGACAATGGCAGCCTTATTATCATGGCTACCTCCTTTTATCTTTACGCCTTTAAATGATTACGTCATCAGCCATTTAGGTATTTGGCGAATGGTTATCATGCCCTTAATACTTATTCTAGTGATGCTTTACTGGCCTAGGGGAATTATGGGCTTGCGTGAATTTAGAGGCTTTATTCCCCGACGAGATAAACAAGTACATCCCCATAACTTTCTGCATGAAGCTACAAACAATGACAATTCTGATCGCCAATAAAGTCGGCCATCAATTCGGTGGTTTATGTGCAGTTAACGATTTCAATTTGAAATTACACTATGGCGACTTAATGGGCGTAATTGGCCCCAATGGCGCCGGCAAGACGACGCTTTTTAATCTAATAACCGGCGTCTATAAAGCCAGCGAAGGTAGTATTCTTTTTAAAGGGATAGAAATTGTCGGAAAAAAACCCAATCAAATTGCGGCCCTCCGCATAGGGAGAACTTTCCAGAATATTCGTTTGTTTCGTGATTTATCTGTACTAGATAATGTGCGTATTGCCCATCATTCGCAAACCAGCTATAACGTCTTAGAGGGATTGCTACACTGTGGTCGCTATGCCCGAGAAGAACAACGTATTATCGATAACTCATTACGATTATTGGCTATATTTAACTTGTCACATCTAGCAAACGAAACAGCAAAAAACTTACCTTATGGCTTACAACGACGACTTGAAATTGCGAGAGCCTTGGCCATTTCACCCGAGTTATTGTTACTCGATGAACCCGCAGCGGGCATGAATCCTTTCGAAATAGATGAGTTAATGGGCTTAATTCAATCCATACGCAAAGAATTTCAACTGACTATTTTATTAATTGAGCATCAAATGAAATTAGTTATGGGTATATGTGAGCGCATTCATGTCCTTGATTTTGGTGAAACCTTAGCCGTCGGCTCACCTGAAATGATTCAAAACAATCCCAAGGTAATGGAAGCTTACTTAGGCGCTATCCCAAGTTAATAAACCACCATGAATAAAAATACAAATCTGCAACTCGAAGTGTGTAACCTAGAAGTGCATTATGACGGCATACAAGCCTTGCATGGAGTATCTTTTACCATTAATAAAGGTGAAATTGTCACGCTTATTGGTGCTAACGGCGCAGGAAAAAGCTCCATTTTACGAGCGATTTCTGGCATTACACCTTTTAATGGCGACATCATTTTCGAAGGTCAAAATCTTAAATCAGTTCCTGCGCACGCCATTGTAGGCTTAGGCATTGCCCATGTACCTGAAGGTCGAGGAGTATTTGGCAATTTAACCGTTAAAGAAAATCTGCAATTAGCGACTTGGCAACGAAAAGATAAAGAAGCCATTAATAGTGACTATGAACACATCTTTACTCTCTTTCCAAAACTCAAACTTCGCGCTCGACAACTTGCGGGCACTTTATCAGGTGGTGAGCAACAAATGCTGGTGGTAGGTCGCGCTTTAATGAGCCGAGCACAACTCCTCCTTTTAGACGAACCCTCTATGGGCTTAGCGCCCAAACTAGTCCAAGATATTTTCTCTATCATTCAAGAAATCAATGCCGCAGGAACGACCGTTCTACTGGTGGAACAAAATGCCAATATGGCCTTACGAATAGCCACTAGAGCTTACGTCCTTGAAGTTGGACATGTCGTTTTAACGGGATCAGGTTTAGATTTATTAGGCAACCCCAGAATAAAAGCCGCTTATTTAGGCACGTAATTGTTAATAAAAACAATTACGTCACCCTCCGCACCTCAAAAAATTAATCTCGTACTCTGTTAATGGCAAATAAGGCTATTGCTAAAACCGCCAAGCTAGGCATAAATGCCATTAATGGTGGATTTAAATTATAAATTAAACTTAAATGCCCGACTGTCTTATCAAGAATATTAAAACTCATCCCGACAACAACCCCTATCATCATACGCTCACCAACACTGACTCCACGTTTAACTCCAATAACAAAAGGAGCTGATAACAACAGCATAATAAAGGTAACCAGTGGATTTACAATACGCCCCCAAAAAGCCAACTCAAAATCTTGTGATTTTTGATGATTCTTTTTCAAAAAACTAACATAACCCGCCAAATCATATAGCGATAAGTTATTCGCACTAACAATCACAATTTTTAATAAATTGGGTGCAATTGATAACTTCCAAAGCTGACTACTTTGCGTTTCAGCTAGCATTTGTTGCGTTGATATCTCTGATTTTTTGATATCGCTCAACTTCCATTCCTGATTACCTAAAGAAGTTGCAAAATCAGCATGTATAACCTGATGTAACTGTTGCTGGTCGTTTATCTCGTAAATACTTACATCGGCTAAATGGCTATCATCGACGACTTTTCGCACATTAATAAAGCTTTTTCCTTCACGCAACCAAAGTCCATATTTTTCGCTCATGATAACTTGCTCCTGCTGAGCAGATGCTTTAACCATTTTTGCCATTCGCTGAGTGACTGGAGCAACAAACTCACCAATAAGCAGTGAAATCACAACTAAAATAGCTCCAGCGATCATGACTGACTTAATAATTCCAAAGATGGATAATCCCGCTGCTCGCATCGCTATAAGCTCACGATTATTGCCCATCGCACCCAGTACAAAAAGGCTACCCAGCAATGCTGAGGAGGGGACTAACTCATATAATACACTGGGAGAAGTCAGTACCAGGTAGTAGAAAATCTCTTTCAGACCATAATTACCGTCACCCAGTTCTTTAAGTTCATCAGTGAAAGTAAATAAATTAAATAAAGTCAATAATAATAACAATGCAACAAAAGAGCCCTTTAGAATCTCGACAACTATATACTTAGTCAGCACTCGCATTAAGACACCTTCCTTTGAACTTTCATTTTTATCCATTGCCAGCCATACAATCTAGCGATTAAAAAAGTGCCTATTAGTAATAACAGAAAGTTAACACTAAACACACCCATCCAAGCCGAAACAGTTCCATTTGTTACCCAACTTTGACTAACACGGAGGAGATTTCCATAGCTGAAATAAATCAAAAAACCCATAAACATATTACCGTAAACACCACCACGAGGTGCGATCTGCGCCAATGGAACAGCAATAAAACTCAACAGTAAAATACCCAAGGGAACAGAGAGTCGACGCTGTAGTTCGGCAGCATGATGGGTTATCTCACTACCCCATAATTCATCGATCGATAGTGAATGCCGATTATATTTAACCTCAACAGATTTTTTTTCAATTCTTACCGAATACTCAGAAAAATTTTCAATCACGTAATTTAAACTACCTGGCAAACCTTTAACTTGTTCACCTTTCTCAAAAACAATATAAAGCCCATCCGATAAATCTCTAAAACTTGCTGATTCAGCATTAATGATGGCCAAAGTTCCATGTTGTCTATTTTGTACAAAAACATTATGCATTTTATTATCGGCACTGATTTTTTCCACATAAAAAACCAAATCCCCTTGGCTATATTCAGTGAATTTACCGGCAGCAATGCCTCTCATATCTGCAGACTCTTGTCCTTTCTGCATTAGCTTATCAACGCCCAACTCTGCCCAAGGCGCTGTATACAAAGATAAGCCCAGCGATAATAAACTTAAGGGAAAAACCAACAAAAATACTGCACGATAAAGCGTTAATGCTCCGCCTCCTGCTGAAGAAATAGCCGACATCTCTTGATCTCTATACATTCTCCCCAAGACCATTAAAACTGCCATAAATATGGCTACGGGTAAAAACTCTACTGCAGCTACAATCGTTTTTAATCCAAGAATATTTAATAAGGTATCATTCGACACCTGGCCTGCGATGGCATCATCGAGAATTCTAATAAATTTTCGACTCACAATAATAATCACTAGCACTGTTAAAACTGAAGATAACGTTTTTAACAGATCCTGGACAATCATTTTATCCAAGATAGTTATCAGTTTTCTCTTACCCATTTTATAGCCTATCGGCCAATCTACTTCCAAACCAGTCTCCCTAATTCAATACCGACAACCCTTTATTCAACAAAGATATCGCAACAATGGTGAGCTTAAAACGCCTATTTTTTGCAAGAAGCTGACTGTATTAAGTCGTAAAGTCACACTCGACAAATTTTACCACAACCGTAAACAGTAAATTTTTTCGTCTTAGATATAAGTATCTACAGTAATGCCTTTTTATTTTTATACTCACAAGAGATGGATAATTGTTACGCCTTAAATTTAAGCTCTATTTGTCTTTACAAGCTATTGATTGGTTGATATTTGAAGTACATCTGACATTCCTTACCGGTGCAAATAAACCAGCAATGGTTGCTTTACACCAATCACCAATGGTTTGTATCTGCACATAAACCAACATCACCTTTATTTCTGCTTAATATAATCAACTCATTAGCGCTTGTTATAAAACTGGCATAAAAACTGCTAATCTATAATTAAACCTACTCTTACAATAATTGAGCATTCGTATGATTAAAGCTTCATTGCCTATCTTACCCAAAACCGGCCTAGCTGGATTAAAACAAAACTGGCGAGAAGATTTACTCTCAGGATTTCTGGTCTTTCTTATTGCCTTACCCTTATGTTTAGGGATATCAATGGCCTCCGGCTTCCCGCCTTCCTCAGGCATCATCACAGCCATTATTGGTGGAATGCTAGTTTCACGCTTCAATGGTTCGTTTATGACCATCAACGGCCCAGCCGCCGGTTTAATCGTGGTTGTCTTGGGAGCCGTTCAAAGCCTAGGCCAAGGCGATGCCATGTCGGGCTATCGCTATGCTCTCGCCGCGATTGTAGTTGCTAGCGTGGTACAAATTTTATTGGGCGTATTCAAAGCAGGAAGACTCAGCTCTTTCTTTCCCGCTTCCGTGGTTCATGGCATGTTGGCAGCTATTGGCATCATCATCATGGCCAAACAAATTCACGTCATGCTGGGTGCAACGCCAGAAAAAGGAAGCAGTTTATTTTCGACTATTGCACAAATTCCACATAGTTTTTTAAATCCTAACTTTGAAATTTCGATTATAGGGCTTACGGGTTTAGCCATATTAATTATCTGGTCAGTTATAAAAAATCCAACTTTAAAAATGATTCCAGCACCCCTCATTGTGGTCTTGGTAGGTATGGGCTTAGCTCGCTATTTCGACCTAGAACATGAACACGTCTATTTGTTTCTCCCAGACGCACATTTTTTACCACATCACGAGGAAACCGTTGGACCAAAATTTTTGGTTGCCATTTCTGATAACTTCATGTCTAGCTTTTACTTTCCTGACTTTTCAAAAATAACTACCCTAGAATTTTGGGAGGCCGTTCTGAGTATCAGCTTAGTGGGTAGCTTAGAAAGCTTACTTAGCGCCATGGCTGTCGATAAACTTGATCTCTACAAACGCCATTCAAATCTTGATCGTGACCTAACGGCCGTAGGCTTCGGTAATCTTTTAGCTGGACTCATCGGTGGTTTACCCATGATAGCTGAAATCGTCCGTAGCTCTGCCAACGTAAACAATGGTGCAAAAACGCAGTGGGCCAATTTTTTTCACGGCACCTTTTTACTGTTATTTGTAATGTTGTTTCCTCGTTTAATTCATGGCATTCCTTTAGCTGCATTAGCCGCGTTACTGGTCTACACTGGTTTTCGTCTAGCCTCGCCTAAAGAATTCGCTAAAGTTATGGGGATTGGCAAAGAACAGTTATTCATGTTCGTCGTCACCATTATCGGTGTATTAGCGACTGATTTATTAATCGGCGTCGGCATCGGCATCATGACAAAGTTTGCCATCCATCTATTACGTGGTGTCAGACCTAACAATATGTTTAAAATTAACTTTGTTATTGAGAAAAAAGATTCTGATACTTATATTGTTAACATCGTTGGGGCGGCTATTTTCTCTAATTTTATGGCCCTTAAAACGACTTTAACAAACTTAGAGCAAGGTAAATCAATCATTTTCCAAATGAATAATACTTATCTTGTTGATCACACCGTCATGGAATTCCTCCATGATTTTGAACATACTTATCAACGATATGGCGGAAAAGTGATGTTCCATGGCATGGAATATCACGATACGTTTTCAGAGAATCCTTTAGCTGTCCGCAGAATGAAGCGAAACAATATGAGCCGCCGTAAGAGTGATCATTTTGGACTCTAATCGTTGTAACTATCTATAAAAAGCTATTTTCACTGGGTAGCCATTTCACCTACTTTCTATAGTAATATAGCGCTTACTTAAGCGTTATTTACTATAAAAGAGACAATATGCCCAATTCACGCCTTGCTGTAATACCCAAAACCGGCTTAGCCGGCCTTAAAGAAAATTGGCGTAGTGATTTACAAGCTGGCTTCTTGGTTTTTCTTATTGCTTTACCGCTGTCCCTTGGTATAGCCGTAGCTTCTGGCTTTCCAGCCTCAGCAGGCATCATAACAGCCATTATCGGTGGCTTACTGGTATCACAAACTAGTGGTGCATTTCTAACCATTAATGGACCTGCGGCTGGACTTATCACCGTACTTTTAACTTCCGTTCAAATATTAGGCGAAGGCGACTCAGTCGCTGGATATCATTACACTTTAGCCGCCATTGTAATGGCCAGTACTCTACAAATTTTATTAGGCTTCTTTAAAATGGGTCAAATTTGTTCATTTATCCCAACGTCCATTATTCATGGCATGCTTGCCGCCATTGGCATTATTATCATCACCACACAATCACAGGTTATGCTAGGTGTGCCCTCTGCAACTAACGGTAACGTATTGTCAGTCATGACACAAATCCCAGATAGCTTAAGTAAAATGAATCTGGATGTTGTTTTAATCAGTTTTTTGAGCTTATTACTACTGCTTACATGGCCTTTAATCAACAGTAAAATTCCCAGTCAAATCTTGGTTGTTTTAATAGGTGTTATTTTTGCGTGGCATTTTGATTTTGCTCAAGCAGCATCGCAAGGTCTAAGTAACTACTTGATCTCTATCCCTGATAATTTTTTCACTAGCTTTACTTTTCCTGATTTTTCAAAAATTACAACCCTAAAGTTTTGGGGAGCGGTACTCAGCATCAGTCTAATTGGCAGCATGGAAAGCTTATTAATTACATCCGCTGTTGATAAACTTGACCCCTATCATCGCAGCACTGATCTTGATAAAAACTTAACCGCCATCGGTTGGGGTAATTTGCTTGCCGGATTTTTGGGCGGCTTGCCCATGATTAACGAGATAATCCGTAGTTCTGCCAATATTAATCACGGTGCAAAAACAGCATGGTCTAATTTTTTTCACGGTTTATTTTTATTATTATTTGTTGCCTTTTTTACCCCTTTTTTAAAAAGCATTCCTTTAGCTGCATTAGCTGCACTATTGGTTTATACGGGTTACCAGCTAACCTCACCTAAATTATTCGCCCAAGTCAAAGACACGGGTAAAGAGCAGTTGTTTTTGTTTATCATTACCATTATTGGTGTCTTAACTACAGATTTATTAGTGGGTGTTGCTATAGGTATTATTGCAAAATTGCTAATGAACATGGCTCGAGGGGTTTGGCTAAAAAATTTATTTAAAATTAACTTTACAATCAAATATCTCGATAACAACGTCGTCATTGTAAAATTATTAGGCTCAGCACTTTTCTCAAACGTTATACCTTTGAAAAAAGCTTTATTTCAAATAGACCCTAGTAAAACTATCATTTTCGACCTCAACGAGGCATATCTCATTGATTTTACCGTTATGGCATTTATTAAAGATTTTAAACAGCACCATCAAGCAAAAGGTGGACATTACCAAGAGTTAGGCTCTTCCTTACACACGTTCTCAGATCATCAGCTTGCAGCCAGACTTATGGCCCTAGACAATAGAAAATAACGCTACATAGTTATTTTGAGGATATGAAAAAACAGTGTAAAGGTAGCGTCCATTTGTGCCCCCACTCTATTTTGTTATACTCCCTATTAAATCCTTACTACTTAATAGCCATAGTGTTTAGCGTCTAATTTACACCTTCAATTAAACGCTAATCATCTAATTTTTCTTTTAATTTTGTCCAGCGCGGAATTCAACACATGGCACACTCTCATACCCACACTCACTCCGAAGGACATCATCACCCTACCTTCAATAATAAAAGTCGCATTTTTGGGATAACTATCTGCCTAAATCTAATTTATGTAGGGGTTGAGTTTGGCTATGGACTGATGACCAATTCAACTGCACTGATAGCCGATGCAGGGCATAACACTTCTGATGTGCTCGGCTTAGTATTATCATGGAGTGCTGTTATTTTAACGCGCAAACAACCAAACAAACGATACACCTACGGCTTACGCAGTACATCTATTCTGGCAGCGCTCGCTAATGCGATGCTACTTTTAGTTGCCTGCGGCGCAATCGCCTGGGAAGCGCTTCATCGTTTCTCAGAACCCCCTGTTATTGCCGGCCTAACGGTTTCAATCGTTGCCAGTATTGGCATTGTTATCAATGGTCTTTCGGCACTACTTTTGATGAAAGATAATAAAAATGACTTGAACATGCGCGGTGCTTACCTGCATATGGCCGCTGATACAGCTGTTTCATTAGCTGTCGTCATTGCAGGTTTCACCATGATTTACACCGATTGGTACTGGCTAGATCCCGTGATGAGTCTAGTTATTGTCGTCGTCATTGTGATCGGCAGGTGGAGCTTGCTTCGTGAGTCACTGCAACTTGCTTTAAGTGCGGTCCCCGCACAGATTGATGCCCTCGCCATTGATGAGTATCTATGCCAATTAAAAGGCGTTACCGAAATACATGATTTACATATTTGGGGCTTAAGTACGACGGAAAATGCCTTGACCGTCCACCTAGTCATGCCCAACGGCCATCCTGGCGATGCTTTTATGGATGAGATTGTTTTAACGCTTAAAGAACAGCACTCCGTTCATCACAGCACCTTGCAAATTGAACTCGGCACAAGCCATCACGAATGTGCCCTGACCTTTCCTAAGCCCATTTCACACCAACACCACTCTTGTTAAATCCAACAACAGGCTAATACATACTGGTTAGTAAGGCGATTTTCAAACCGCCTTACTTGATTTACGAGCACATATTCATTTTTGAACTACACTTGCTATTTGTCCTTTCAAGCAAGCACATTAAATGAATTTAGCAATACCATTACTACGTTTCTCTCAATTTCTATAAAAAAATTGTGATGAAGCCTACCTTTAATTTCTTCATAGCCATTATGTTAGCGCTAATAACAGCGCGACCAATCTCAGCGACTGAAACGCCGGATATTATGCTGGCAACTCGTTACCATGAGAGTGAAAATGTCACCCAATTTTGGATCAGTGAAAAACTCGACGGTGTAAGGGCTCGATGGGATGGAAAACAACTAATCTCTCGGGGTGGTCACATTTTTATGGCACCGACATGGTTTATTCAAGACTTTCCTGAGCAACCTTTGGATGGTGAATTATGGATGGGGCGGGGTTTATATGAAGATGTTGTATCTTCTGTACAAAAGTTAATGCCTCATGAGGGCTGGAAAGCCATTAAATTTATGGTTTTCGATCTTCCCAGTCATGGTGGAACTTTTACTGAACGTGTTGCAGCGATGAAAGCGCTTCCAACGACGCTTTATCTAAAAGTGATCGAGCAATTTCGTATCAACTCTAACAAAGCATTAATGACCAAACTAGATACTCTCATCTTACAAGGCAGCGAGGGTCTGATGTTACATCGTGAAAGTGCGCTATATCATAGTGGCCGTAGCAATGACATACTCAAACTCAAACCTTTCGAAGATGCTGAGGCCATGGTCATTGGTTACAAACCTGGCAAAGGTAAAAACACTGGCTTATTAGGTTCTATTGAAGTCCGAGCAAGCAATGGGAATACCTTTTACATCGGTAGCGGCTTTACTCAGCTAGAAAGAAAAAATCCACCACCCCTTGGCAGCGTGGTTACCTATCGATACCAGGGCTTTACTCAAGCAGGTCTACCCCGTTTTGCTGTTTTTATAAGGCAACGTCACGAATAGATTCCAAAAAAGAACGTGATTACTGGAACTTTTTTTTACGCCAAAAATGAAAAACACCTGCAATCACAACGACCACAAAAACAAGCATCAGCAATGGATGCTCATAAAGCGCATCAAAAAAATTCCCCATCCCTTGTGTAGTGGTTTGATAATAAGGTCCCATAACTAACGCCTCTCTTTATAGCATTAAAAAAATTTAACTAACGTTAAATCAGTTTACCGCGAAAATTGACATTGTCTAGCTCACATAATGCCTCAATTAATGCTATTGCAATGGCTACGCCATCATTACCCCGCATAACTAAACCGGCTTTTTTCGCATTATCTAGAATCGCTCTAGAACTTAGGACCTTAGCTATGGCTTTAGCCAATGTAGCGGCTGTCACTTTTTTTGCTGGTAAGGCTTGCACGGCCAAGCCAATTTCTTGCAGTTGACGCGCCCAAAATAATTGCTCATCCATAAAAGGCACGACCACCGAAGGACAGCCAGAACGCGTTGCCGCATGAGTCGTTCCTGCGCCCCCATGATGAACAACCGCAACACATTTTTCGAAAACAGCTTGATGTGGATGTCTGCCGATGAAATAAACCTGATCATTATAACTATCAATAGGATAGCGCTCTGAACTGGTCTGAATAATGGCTCGGCAACCTAGTAAATTTACCGCTGCTATAAACAACGCCATACTCCATTCGGGTACGGCCTGCTGCAAACTACCAAATGTCATATAAATCGGGGCAACTCCTTTTTTCAAAAAATCAACCAGCGTGTTAGGCATCTGCCAACACTGGGTATCTTCCATTAAATTTAGAAATCCACAACCTTGATGATGCGATTGCCAGTGATCAAATGAACGACAAAATATAGGATCAACCGCCACAATATTAAGTCGTTGTGAGGACAATAATTCAGTAAGCATTTTTTGAGGCGGTACTTCACCGGCTTGCAACCATAAACGACTTAAAGATTTCTTTAAAGCCCAATTGAATGCCGTATCCAACAGATTCCAACTTATTTTATTAAGATGGACTCCTAAATAGGGGAAACGTAAGGGCGGAACCACTGGATTAGGAATGGCCGCATGACAAAGTGTAATGCTGATAAAAAGTTTCTGCGCCTGTAACGCCGCCAACTTTAATGGATATAAAAAATGATGCCCAATAACAATATCGTTATCAGCAACAAGTTGCTGTGCTGCCCGATAAACGTCTTCTTCATAGGGGAAAAAAGCTTCATCAAGTAAAGATCGTAACCATTGCAAGGGATTCATGCGAAACGAACGTTGAGCAAAGTTCTGTAAATCAAAATCAATATAATCGGGCACTTGCCGATAGGTCACACCTAGTTGTTCACAAATAGACTGATAACTGTGATTATCTAGACTACTAACGACAAGTGTTACGGTGTGACCCACTTTTTGGAGCCCATCGGCCAACGCCAACATTGGCCGAATATCGCCATTTGAACCCCAAGTTTGTATCCCTATTTTCATAACGTCAACACATCAAACTCAGCATAATAAAAGGCTAAACCTTCTTCACAAACTCCGATTTCAGCTTCATTGCACCTATACCGTCAATTTTACAATCAATATCATGATCGCCGTCAATCAAACGAATATTTTTAACTTTCGTACCCACTTTGACCACTAGAGAGGAACCTTTAACCTTAAGATCTTTAATAACGGTAACCGTATCTCCGTCTTGCAGTTCGTTACCATTAGCATCTTTAATCACACGATCATCAGCACTACTCTCGACTTGACCATCTTGCGCCCATTCATGTGCGCATTCCGGACAAATATTCATAGATCCGTCATTGTAAGTGTATTCTGAGCCACACTTTGGGCAATTAGGTAAATTACTCATATTATCTTCTAAATTAAGTTGATTATTTATGTTCTATAAAAAGCCAGTAGACTACCATGTAAATTTAACATAAAAAAATTTAATGGAATCAACCCTTGATCAGGGCATTACAAAATAATTATTTTATCAGTGCCACACTTTTGTTAAGTTCATTTCTCTTTTTTATGGATAAACTTGGCTTAGCCTGTGAGTTAATCTGTTATAATTTGCATCTTTATTAAGGTATAAAAATACTTAAATAACCATCATTACCATTCGCGCTGTAGCAATAACGCCTTAACAACTTCATCATCAGTTAAAACACAGTGGATTTAAAACATATCAGAAACTTCTCCATTATCGCTCATATTGATCATGGTAAATCAACGCTCGCAGATCGCTTTATTCAACTGTGTGGTGGACTTAGCGATAGAGAAATGTCAGCACAAGTCCTCGATACCATGGACATTGAAAAAGAACGCGGCATCACCATTAAAGCCCAGAGTGTCACACTAGATTTTAAAGCTAAAGATGGTGAGACTTATCAACTGAACTTTATTGACACGCCTGGGCATGTCGATTTCTCGTATGAAGTTTCACGATCTTTAGCCGCTTGCGAAGGTGCATTACTCGTTGTTGATGCGGCTCAAGGTGTTGAAGCGCAAAGCGTTGCAAACTGCTATACAGCGATAGAACAAGGACTAGAAGTTGTCCCCGTTCTTAATAAAATCGACTTACCTTCTGCTGAGCCTGAACGTGTTTTGGCCGAAATAGAAGAAGTTATCGGTATACCTGCAGATGAAGCACTCAGAATTAGCGCTAAAACAGGCTTAGGTGTTCTCGATGTTTTAGAACAACTGGTTATTAAAGTCCCGCATCCCGTTGGTAATATTGACGGTCCGTTACAAGCACTTATTATTGACTCATGGTTTGACAGTTATCTGGGTGTGGTTTCTTTAGTCAGAATCATGCATGGTAGCATTCGCAGAAAACAAAAGATTACCATCATGTCCACAGGCAAATCATTCATCGCCGAAAAAGTGGGCGTCTTTACCCCTAAACGCCTAGAAAAAGAAATTTTAAATACGGGTGAAGTTGGCTATGTTGTTGCGGGGATTAAAGATATTTTTGGCGCACCCGTTGGCGACACTATCACATGGACAGACAAGCCTGCCGAGGAACAACTCACCGGTTTTCAGCGCGTACAACCGCGAGTCTTTGCAGGGTTGTATCCCGTTAGCTCTGATGATTACGAAGATTTACGCGAAGCATTGAATAAGCTTAACCTCAACGATGCTGCCTTGCAGTTTGAACCTGAAACCTCTCAAGCATTAGGCTTTGGTTTTCGTTGCGGCTTTCTGGGCATGTTGCATATGGAAATTGTCCAAGAGCGCCTTGAAAGAGAATATGACGTTGATTTAATTACCACTGCACCTACTGTTATTTATGAGGTCATTACCCAAACAGACCAAATCTTAATGGTTGATAATCCCGCTAAACTTCCAGATGGCGGTATAGTTAAGGAAATCAGAGAGCCGATCATTCGCGCCAACATTCTTGTGCCACAGGCTTATTTGGGCGGGGTTATTACCCTGTGCATTGAAAAGCGTGGCGTGCAAAAAGATATGCAATATGTAGGCAGCCAAGTATCACTTCATTATGAAATGCCACTTAGTGAAGTCGTACTGGATTTTTTTGATCGATTAAAATCAGTAAGTCGAGGTTTTGCCTCATTTGACTATGAATTCTTGCGTTTCCAACAAGCAGACCTCGTTAAACTAGATGTATTAATTAACGCTGAAAAAGTGGATGCTTTATCTATCATCGTACATCGTGATTTGAGTAATAATCGTGGGAGAGATTTAGTAGAAAAGATGAAAGATCTCATTCCAAGACAAATGTATGAAGTTGCCATTCAAGCAGCCATTGGTTCAAAAGTTATAGCCCGATCGACTGTTAAAGCCATGCGCAAAAACGTCATTGCAAAATGTTATGGTGGTGATATCAGTCGTAAGAAAAAACTATTAGAAAAACAAAAAGCGGGTAAAAAACGCATGAAACAAGTCGGCAACATAGAAATCCCTCAGGAAGCTTTTCTAGCCGTCTTACAGCTTAACAAAGACTAATATTTACACATCAATCCCTATAACCAAGGCAATCACAAAGAATTGCCTCTACACTTAAATATCTAAATTATGGACTTTGATTTTTCTTTTTATCTGCTTGCCGCCTCTATTGTGACGGGTATTGTCTGGGGGGGGTATTTGTTATTTCTTAAATCAAAAGGCCTAACTTTTGATGAAAAAAATGAACCCGTTCTTGTTGAATATGCGCGCTCTTTTTTTCCCATTGTATTAATTGTACTTCTGCTTCGTTCCTTCATAGCAGAACCTTTCCGGATCCCTTCCGGCTCTATGATGCCCACTTTACTGGTTGGCGACTTCATTTTAGTCAACAAGTTTACCTACGGAATCCGCTTACCCGTTATCAATAAAAAAATCATTACTTTAAACTTACCTGAGCGCGGTGATATCGTTGTTTTTCGTTATCCTAAAGACCCAACGGTCGACTATATAAAACGTATAGTGGGCTTGCCTGGCGATAAAATTGTTTATAGCAATAAAAAACTTACTGTTAACGACCTGCCCATCAAACAAATTTCTTTAGGTCGTTATCAAGGCTTTGGTCAAGGTGAGGATATGACGGGAGCAGAAAATTTATTAGAAAACTTAACCGGTGTCGAACATAATATTTTAATTAGAAATGGCACGCCTACCGTTGAGTTTGTCTATGTAGTCCCACAAGGCAATTATTTTGCCATGGGTGATAACCGAGACAACAGCAACGATAGTCGCTATTGGGGCCCAGTGCCTGAGGCCAACTTAGTCGGCAAAGCATTTTTTATCTGGATGAGTTGGGATTGGCAAGATAAAGGTGTCGGCTTTAGTCGCATCGGCACTCTATTAAAATAATTTAAATAAACACTTACTCACCACACATATCTTTTCGTCAAACCCTGAAAAATATAACTTGGAGAATAAAATGAATCTGTCCCCAAAACGACAACAAGGCTTAACTTTTATTTCACTTGCCATCCTTTTAGGCATTATTGGGTTTACTGTGCTATTAGCTCTCAAAATAGGCCCCATTTATCTTGACCACAGTAAAGTAGTGAGTACATTAGATGACCTGAAAAAAACCACAGGTCTTGAAGATAAAAGTGAAGCTGAAATAAGAGATACACTCAACAAACGATTTTCTATGAATTATATTGATCAAGTTACTCAAAATAACATTACGATCATCCGTCAAGAAAACTATCTGAAAATAGCGATTGAATATGAGGTCGTTAAAAATATTGTCGGCAACTTAAGTGTATTAGTGGAGTTTAATGACGTTATGGAAGTTGGCAAGCAGTGATAAAAAAGCCAGAAATATTGTGCAAAAAGCTAGCATTACACTTCAATAATCCACAATTTTTTACGATGGCTTTAACCCATCGCAGTGCCAGCTCCACTAACAATGAGCGTTTAGAATTTTTAGGTGATTCAATCCTTGGCTTTGTTATTGCTCAAAAATTATATGATCTCTTTCCAAGCGCAAGTGAAGGTGTTTTGAGCCGATTAAGAGCAAGCTTGGTCAATCAAAGCTCCTTGGCAGAACTCGCCAGAGAGCATCAACTTGGCGACTATTTACTACTGGGCAGTGGTGAATTAAAAAGCGGCGGCTTTCGTCGTGATTCTATCTTATCAGATGCCCTTGAAGCCATAATGGGCGCTTTATTTAAAGATCAGGGGATAGAAGCTTGTCAAGCTTGGATAGAACATCTGTTTTCGGAGAAACTAAGTCATTTATCTTTAGATAACTGGCAAAAAGACCCCAAAACTCAGCTACAAGAATTAATGCAGTCAAAAAAACAAGCATTACCTGAATATACCTTAATAACCATGTCAGGACTTGCACATGAACAAATGTTCAAAGTTAAGTGTAGCATTCCCTTAATTGAGAACACCTGTGTTGGCACAGGCATTTCCAGAAAAAGAGCTGAGCAGTCGGCAGCAGAACTTATGCTCGAATTAATAAATAAGGATAGTACATGAATTGCGGTTTCGTAGCGTTAATAGGACGCCCTAATGTTGGTAAATCTACGCTGATGAACCATTTGCTAAAGCAAAAAATCAGCATCACATCGCGCAAACCGCAAACAACCAGACATAGAATTCTGGGGATCAACACCACTGAAGCAGGCCAAGCAATCTATATGGATACGCCGGGCATGCACAATAGTGAGAAAAGAGCCTTAAATCGTTATTTAAACCGCACAGCCGAAACCACTTTACTCGGTGTTGATGTAATAGTCTGGCTGATTGACGGTCTTTCTTGGCATGAGTACGATGAAGTTATCTTTAAAAAACTTGAACAAGCTGGCTTACCCGTCATTCTGGCCGTCAATAAAGTTGATAAAGTAAAGGACAAAGATGCCATTTTGGCTTTTTTTGCTGAGGCTCAGCATCGTTTCCCCTTTGAACATTTGGTGCCTATTTCTGCTTTAAAAAGAACCAATCTGGATCAACTTGAAGGCTTGATCATGAAACTCTTGCCTGAGAATGATCTCATCTATCCTGAAGATCAAATTACAGACCGACCTGAACGCTTCTTAGCCGCAGAAATTATCAGAGAAAAACTAACGAGGCGCTTAGGTGATGAATTACCTTATGCCCTAACCGTTGAAATGGAGCGCTACGAAGAACTCCCTACTATCACTAAAATCTACGCCATAATTTGGGTAGAAAGACTCACACAAAAAAATATCGTCATTGGTAAAGAAGGCGATATGCTAAAAAAAGTCGGTACGGATGCACGCTTCGACATAGAAAGACTCATCGGTCAAAAAGTCTATTTACAGCTTTGGGTTAAAGTTAAAAAGAATTGGTCAGATAATGAGCGCGCCATGCAAAGTTTGGGATTTAATGACTGACACCGTTGTTTATTTGCAACCTGCATTTATTCTGCAACAACGGAAATTCAGAGAAACCAGTCTTATTATTGATGTTTTGACCAGAGACTTTGGCCGAGTCTCTATTTTGGCCAAAGGTGTAAGAAAAGCCAAGTCTAAATCGGCAGGACTTTTACAACCCTTTACACCCCTTAGCCTATCTTTTTTTGGTAAAACCGAATTAAAAACCCTGTCAAATGTTGAACGAGAACAACCCGTTGATCATCAACTACAGGGACTCGCACTTTATTGTGGCTTCTATGTTAATGAACTCATAGAACATTTTTTACATAAATACGACCCTCACCCTGAAGTATTTGAACTTTACAAAAAATGTCTAGAGCGCCTTTTAGACTCCTCAAAAATTGAAGCGGCACTACGTATTTTTGAACTTGATTTAATGGATGCAGTTGGGTACGGACTTCAATTAGAATATGACTGCCAAAATAATAAAGCAGTACAAGCGCTCAAACACTATCATTATAATACTGAAGAAGGCCCCATTGAGGCCGTCAATGGCTCTTATTCAGGCAAGACGTTACTAGCACTTAAATCGAGACAACTCAGCGATGCAGAGACTCTGCATGAAGCAAAGACACTAATGAGATCGGTTATTGCTCTTTATTTACACGGTAAACCTCTAAAAAGCAGAGCTGTTATCAACCAAATCATCCAGTACTTATAAAATGACTAGAAAAAATATCCTATTAGGCGTAAACATTGATCATGTCGCTACCCTTAGACAAGCGAGAGGAACCTTTTATCCTGAACCCATACAAGCCGCCCTTGTTGCTGAGCAGGCCGGGGCAGATGGAATTACCGCACACTTAAGAGAAGATCGTCGACATATTCAGGATAGGGATATTTTCTTATTAAAAGAAATGCTACATACCCGACTGAACATGGAAATGGCCGTCACGGATGAAATGGTTGCTCTGGCCACTAAAGTTAAACCCTACGCCTGCTGCCTAGTACCCGAAAAACGTGAAGAATTAACCACTGAAGGTGGACTTGATATTGCCGGCAACCTTAAGCGGATGCAATGGGCCTGTGACGTTTTAAAATCATCAGATATCGAAGTATCACTTTTTATTGATCCGGATAAATCTCAAATTGATGCCGCCGTAAAAGCGGGAGCACCCGTTGTCGAATTACACACAGGCTGTTATGCGGATGCAAAAAATCCCGCGCAACAGGACAAAGAACTCACTCGCATAAGAGAGGCCGCATACTATGCTTACAGTGCCGGTTTACAAGTTAACGCGGGACATGGTTTACATTTTTATAATGTTGAAAAAATTTGTGCGATACCTGAAATAGTCGAGCTTAATATTGGTCATTCAATTATTGCTCAAGCCTTGTTTTCCGGCTTATCTCAAACGGTAAAAGATTTAAAACACATCATGAGACAAGCTCGATTAGGCGTTTAGTAAGCGAGGTCTTATTGCCCGTCAGTAAAGGTTAATCCGTATTTTCGCATCCGATAAAGCAACGTGTCTCGAGAGAGGCCTAATAGTTTTGCAGATCGACTACAATTACCATTAGTCCGCTTTAACGCCTGATTAATTAAACTAACCTCTAGACTATCCAGTTGGCAGCCATTTTCAGGCAAAGTAAAGCTAGCCTCTTTAATGAGTTGACTGGACGTGAAAAATTCCCTTGGAAGATCAACTACCTCTATTATTTTTCCAGAAAATAATATACTTAGCCTTTCACACAAATTACGCAACTCACGAATATTTCCTGGCCAATAATAACCTTTTAAAATCGCCAAAGCTTGTTTGCTAAATTTTGGCGCATCAATTGAATGAGTTGCTGCCATCATATCTAGAAAATGAATAATAAGATGCTCTATATCTTCAACCCGCTTTGATAAGGGCGGCAACTCTAAAGGAACAACGTCAAGTCGATAATATAAATCCCGCCTAAATTCACCCGTATCAACTTGCTTACTTAAATCTGTATTGGTCGCGGCAATAATACGCACATTGACCGTATAAGGCTTAATATCGCCCACTGCAAGACACTCTCCAGATTCTAGAAATCGCAATAATTTTGCTTGAATGGAAATAGGCAGCGAATTGATTTCATCAAGAAATAAAGTCCCCCCATCTGCGGCTTGGAAAATCCCTAACTTATTTGCAGTTGCTCCGGTAAAAGAGCCTTTTTTATGACCAAATAATTCTGACTCAATAAGCTGTTCCGGCAATGCTGCGCAGTTCAACGTTATAAAAACTTTATCCGCTCGAGCACTTCCTTTTTGAATGGCTTTGGCAAATACTTCTTTCCCTGTACCTGTTTCACCTTTTAGCAACACGGTTACATCTGTCGCAGCAACCATCCTAGCACTGCGAATTAAAGAATCCAGTGAAGGCGAGTGCCCAATAATTGATGAAAAATGCGTCATAAAAGCGGCTTAATGAAGGGCCATGTGCGAAGTAATAGCCATGGGATTAAGCCACGGTAGCGCTGAAAAAAGAGCAAGAATTATCATAAACAAGCCAATAGCTTGTTTAAAACGCTGTATTCGAGAAAGCCTCGTTAATAATTGTGTCATGACACCTACACCAATAACGGCTGGTAGCGTGCCTAAACCAAAAGCCAACATCGTCATTGCACTCTTACTAGCATCACCGGCTGTAGCAGACAATGCTAGCGCTGAGTAGACCAAGCCACAAGGCATCCAACCCCAGACCATACCAAACAGATAGGCGTGTGTACGATTTTTAACCGGAATAAGTTTCCGACCATAAGGCTCAATGGTTTTCCATAACATGACCCCAGCTTTCTCAATATAAGCAAATCGAGGGAACCAACCCGCTATGTATAGCCCTGCACTTCCCATAATCACAGCGGAAAGTATTTGTAAAATTCTATGACCCTGAGTCTGACCGAGATGTGCTGTTAAAAGGGACTCAATAACACCAACTAATGCACCAGCGATCGCATAACTCGTAATGCGCCCAAAGTTATAATTAAAGACGAACGGTAATAATCGTTTTTTATTATTACGTATTTCAGGGCTAAGACTTAATGTTAATGTTCCTATAATCGAGCCACACATGCCTATACAGTGCATACTACTAAATAAACCCATTATAAAAGCGACTAAATAAGACGATGTGAAAGCAGGATCAAATGACATATATACCGATAAAAGAGAAAACTAAAAGAAACAATGAAATAACTTATAAGTTCATCGTGCTTGTTTGTATTTTGAGCCTTTAACTTTGCGTTATTGCGCTGAAAATTGTGAAAGTATCTGTCCCTGAATTTTCTCCGCCATAGCTTTACGATTATCGGCATCACGAATTGGCCGCCCGACAACAATATAATCAGCGCCATTTTGGAAAGCCATTTCTACACTTACCACGCGTTTTTGATCGTCATCCTCACGATTATCAACAGGTCGTATTCCTGGTGTAATCACCAATAATTTATGACCTAATTCTTCTCTAAGCATGGCGACTTCAAGTCCCGAGGAAACAATCCCATCACACCCTATTTGCAAGGCTCGTTTAGCACGAGATAACACTAAGTCACGCACATCACATTTAAAGCCAAGATCATCAAGATCACCACGATCCAAACTAGTTAAGGCAGTAACAGCCAGCACTTTTAGATCACCTTTTTCTTTGGCTGCCGCCTCCATAATCGCATCATTTCCATGGATAGTTGCAAGATCAACACCTTTACTACTTAATGCTTTGATTGCTCTACCCACTGTTGCGGGAACATCAAAAAATTTCAGATCCACAAACACTTTTTTATTATTTTGCTTCAGCCATTCAATAAAACCAAAATAATCACCTGACATAAAGAGCTCCATGCCAACCTTATAAAAGATCACTGAATCACCAAGTTCCTCTACTAATGCCTGTGCTTCAGGAATACTGGAAACATCAAGCGCCATAATTAAACGCTCACGAACAGGAATGGTTTTAGTTGATATAAATGACATAAATTCTTAAATTAAAAAGTGAAAGGTGTTTTTATTAAAACAATTTTAAATATTATTGTGTGGTTAATCCTGCTTTTTCCCAAGCAATTATGCCGCCTTCCATGTTATACACTTTAGAAAATCCTGCTAATTTTAATACGTCAACCGCCTTTGCAGAACGGCCTCCGGCTTGACACTGGGTAATGACAGGACTGTCTTTATATTGCTTAAGCTCAGATAAACGTTCATTTAACTGCGCCAAGGGAATGTGAACGGCCAAGGGAATATGCTGTTCATTCCATTCACTGTCTTCACGGACATCGACAATCACAGCTTTATGTTCTGAGGACATTGCAGACGCTTCTTTGGGAGAAATTGATTCAATTGACTCCCCCTCTGCAGGAGCACATCCCATTGATAAAAGGATAAAACCTAACTGGAAATACGTTAACAATAAACGCATACACTAACTCCTAAAATTATGACCTGCACAACAGACAGGCGAGATACATTCAAAAAGCGTTAAAACGCCTATTTAAAAATCAATAGGAACCTACATTTACTTTTTTATCGGTATATATTACCGGAACTTGTTTTAACAGTGAATGTTAATATTCGTATATCAACAATACAGGTTCTTTTCACGTTAAAATTAACTCAATTAGTGCCTAAGGATTGGGCTAACTTTCCCTAAGCCTAATCATCCTAGACTTTTTTCAGATCAATGAGTTTTTAAAATGAATCCAACACTGGAAATATTTTCCCAAGGCGAAGAAATTATCACCGGACAAACCGTTGACAGCAATGCCGCCTGGCTATCACAACAAGCCGTAGATTGTGGCTTTACCGTAACACGGCATACTGCAGTCGGCGATCAATTAAGCGACCTAATTACCTTAATACAGGACATTTCACAACGGGCCGATTGTTGCCTCTGCACGGGAGGCTTAGGACCGACCAGCGATGACTTAACCGCTGAAGCTGTGGGAAATGCTTTTAATCTACCCTTAGAATTTGACGCTATTGCTTATGCGCAAATCAGTCATTTTTTTGCACTCAGAAATAGAGTGATGCCCGAATCAAACAAAAAACAAGCCATGCTACCTCAAGGCGCGGAACGTATAGATAATGAATGGGGAACGGCACCGGGTTTTAGTTTATATGCTGGCCAATGTTGGTTCGTTTTTTTACCAGGCGTACCCACAGAAATGATGCACTTGTTTCGGGAAAGTATCCTTCCCACGCTTTCCCGTCGCTTTCAATTACAACCCAGTCAACTGGTTTCCATTAAAACCTTCGGACTGGGCGAATCAGACATTCAAGAACGTATTAAAGCCATCGAAATACCGAGAGACGTTCAATTAGGCTTTCGCGCAGGAACGGACGACGTACAAACCAAGCTATTATTTCCTTTTGATTACCCCATAACAGCAAAGACCTCATTGATTTCTCGTTTCACTGACGTATTAGGCCATCATGTATTTGCTATTGATGGACTTGAGGAGGTAACGGGTGATCTAGCCTTTGAAGTTGACAAACTAATGACCTCTAAAAAATTGACCTTAGCCCTTATCGAAACCGCCAGCCATGGATTACTTGCTGCTAAATGCGTGGGTTATGAATGGTTGCTAACAGCCAGTTACAAACAATCTATAGCCCAACTAGGGCAAAATATATGCACACAAGATGGGCTGCCAAATTTAATAACACACGCTAAAACATTGGCCGTTAGTTTGCAGAAAACAAGTGGTGCAACTTGCATTCTCATTCAACTTTATTCTGGTGATAGTGAGTCTTTTCACGATAAAAATAAATCAATTATTGCTTATAATTTATTACGCATTGATGATAACTTTCATCAAACAAGTCATTCAATTAACGGTCCTATCAAAAGAAAACAAAATCAGGCTGCCTTATTCACATTGGATATATTACGGCGATATTTGCAAAACAAACCTATTAATTATTAAAAAGTTAAACGATTTTCATTAAAGCAAACTGGGTCCTAAAAACATAAAACCAGTCCTCTCAATTCATCGGACATAAAAAAACCGCCCTCAGTTTCCTAAGAGCGGTTGATTTTATACCACGATTAATATGCCCTAATAACCGGAAAATTAATTTTTTACATACCAGCTAACACCGCTGCTACCGTCTCTCCCATTGCTGCGGGTGTTGGGCAAATAACGACCCCTAATTCTCTTAGTATGGCTACTTTTTCTGCCGCACCTTCTTCGGCTGAGGAAATAATCGCCCCCGCATGACCCATACGACGGCCTTCGGGTGCTGTTAATCCGGCAATATAAGCAATGACGGGCTTCGTCATGTATTCTTTTGCGTAAAACCCCGCTTCAACCTCTTGAGGACCACCAATCTCACCTATCATCAAGATAACTTTGGTTTCTGGATCTTGCTCAAACTTTTCCAAAATATCACGATGCGAACTGCCATTGATTGGATCACCACCAATACCCACAGACGATGAAATACCAATACCCAAGCGTTTCATTTGATCGGCGGCTTCATAACCTAAAGTACCCGAACGACCGACAATACCTACATTACCCTGCCTATAAATATGCCCCGGCATAATGCCCAACATTGCACGTCCAGGACTAATGGTACCGGCGCAATTAGGGCCCGTTAGTACCATTCGTTCGTTCTCAGGAAAACGGCGCAAAAAGTTTTTTACCGTCATCATATCTTGCGTAGGAATGCCATCGGTAATAGCCACACAGTATTTTATACCCGCATCAGCTGCTTCCATGATTGAGTCAGCAGCAAAAGCCGGTGGTACAAAAATAATGCTCGCTTCAGCACCTACTTGATAAACGGCTTCTTTAACTGTATTAAAAACGGGCAAGCCAAGATGCGTTTGTCCACCCTTACCCGGTGTGATACCACCGACGACTTGCGAGCCATAATTGATCATATCTTGAGCATGGAAAGAACCGATTTTCCCAGTAAAACCTTGAACAATAATACGGGTTGTCTCATTAATAAAAATAGCCATTTAAATCTCCAAGGCTGCTTCTTTAGCAACCACTTCATTACGTGCTTGCACCGCTTTTTCAGCCGCCTCAGCTAGAGTATCTGCGGTAATGATAGGTAGTCCACTTTCTGCAATAATGCGTCGACCTTCTTCTACGTTAGTGCCTGACAGGCGCACAATTAAAGGCACCTTCATATCAATCTTTCTAACTGCTTGAACCACGCCTTCCGCAATCCAATCACAGCGATTAATCCCTGCAAAAATATTAACTAACATAGCTTTAACGCCCTTGTCTGCCAATACAAGGCGAAAGGCTTTTTCAGTTCGTTCAGCCGAAGCACCACCACCCACATCGAGAAAGTTTGCTGGCTCACCCCCTGCTAGTTTAATCATGTCCATAGTGGCCATCGCCAAGCCCGCACCGTTAATCATACAACCGATATCACCCTCTAAACCAACGTAACTTAAACCACGATCTGCAGCGGCCATTTCACGCGGGTCTTCTTGCGTTTTATCACGCAATTCAGAAATTTTTAATTGACGGAACAAGGCATTATCATCAAAACCCATTTTCGCATCCAAGGCGACTAACTCGCCGCTTCTCGTCACGACTAAGGGATTAATTTCCAGCATACTCACATCAAGGGCACGCAACGCGCTGTAGCAACCTTTGATGGTTTTAACGGCATGACTCATTATTTCTAAATCTAAACCTAAGGCAAATGCCATTTCACGGGCTTGATAATCTTGTAAGCCAACCGCTGGTTCAATATAGATCTTCGTAATTGCCTCTGGATTGTTGGCTGCTAACTCTTCGATTTCCATACCGCCTTGCGCAGAACCCACCATCACGATTCGCTCAGAACTACGATCAACCAAAAAACAAAAATACAATTCTTTAACAATATCAGTACCCGCCTCAATATAAAGTCTTGAACAGACTTTACCTGCTGGGCCGGTTTGATGGGTCACCAATTTCTTGCCCAAGATCGCCTCAGCGGCCGCTTCAACTTCATCATGAGTTTTACAAATTTTAATGCCACCTGCTTTACCACGAGCACCGGAATGAATTTGCGCCTTAACTGCCCAAACATGCCCCCCGATTTCTCTGGCGCGTTGCACCGCATCCTCTGGGCTATACGCCAAACCGCCTTCAGCGATTTTAACGCCATAACCACTTAAAATGTCTTTTGCTTGATACTCATGAATATCCACAGCATCTCCCTTGTTAGTTTTTTATGTAAAATGAAAGTATTTAAGCGCTAAATCAATTTAGTCTTATCGTTCGTTTTTCTTTATTTAGTTTTTGCAGCAATTGCCTCAGCTGCTTTTACAACATTGTTAGCCATTTTTTCTGAAGCCGCATCAATTAATCTTCCATCCAATGCCGCCGCGCCTTTACCTTGAGCGGCTGCTTCTTGTAATGCGACTAAAATACGTTTTGCTTTTTCAACTTCTGCCGCTGGCGGGGTAAAAACTTCATTAGCCAATTCAACTTGTGATGGATGAATCGCCCATTTACCTTCACAACCTAAAGCCGCCGCTCTTTTTGCCGCAAGCTTGAAACCTTCTGGATCTTTAAAGTCTCCAAAAGGACCATCAATGGGTCGTAAACCAAAAGCACGACAAGCGACTGTCATACGACTGATGGCTGAATGCCATTGGTCACCTGGATAATCGGGATTTAATCCACCAATATTAGTAGTTCTTGCACGATTACTGGCGGCATAATCCGCAACACCGAAATGTAAAGCCTCAAGACGCCCCGCAGCGCCACATCTGGCAATATCTTCAACATTTGCCATACCCAAGGCCGTTTCTATTAAGGCTTCAATGCCGATTTTGTTTTTCAATCCTTGTTGCATTTCTAATTGGTTTAGCATCGCTTCAACCATATACACGTCAGCATAAACACCAACTTTAGGGATTAAAATGGTATCTATCTTTGCACCACACTGCTCAACCAAATCAACCACATCACGCACCATATATTGGGTATCTAATCCATTAATGCGAACAGAGACCGTAACACCATGACCCTTCCAATCCATATCATTAATTGCTTCAATAATATTTTTTCGAGCACGTAATTTATCGTCTGGAGCAACGGCATCTTCAAGATCGAGAAAAATGAAGTCTGCACCACTTTTCATCGCCTTTTCAAACATCTCCGGACTAGATCCTGGAACCGCTAACTCACAACGTTGAACACGTTGAACTGACGCTGTATATAAAGTGTGACTCATGGGTACATTCCTAATTTCGATGGTGTAAAGTATTAATATTTAATTTTCTCTTAAGGTCAAAAAGGACTACCCTAGAAACAAATAAATCGCCCATTCTACTTTTAGCGCAACTAAAGTCAATTTTTAACGCGTACTTTCGACCTTAAAGTTACAATCAAATCTTGCTGATTACTAATGCCTATGTCATTATTGCCAGTTTTTTGGGGATTTAGTTAAACTCCCATTCCAGAATCTATCATTCAATAACCTAACTTAAAGAGGCAAAATCATGGCTGGTCGTAACCACCTATATATCCCAGGCCCTACCAATGTGCCTAATGAAATCCTGAATGCAATGCACATTCCTATGGAAGATCATCGCTCACCTGTTTTTCCCAAGCTTCTTACGCCTCTTTTAAACGACCTAAAAAAAATCTTCAGAACAGAAACTGGACAAGCTTTTGTATTTCCTGCAACAGGAACCGCTGGTTGGGAAATTGCCCTAACAAACACTTTAAACCCAGGCGATAAAGTACTGATATACCGCTTCGGTCAGTTCAGTCACTTATGGGCTGAAATGTGCAAAAGACTAGGCTTTGATGTTGAAATTCATCAAGAAACATGGGGCAAAGGCATCCCTTTAGACAAACTGGAAGCTCGCTTAAAAGAAGACACTGCACACGAAATCAAAGCGGTTCTAGCAACCCATAATGAAACAGCAACCGGTGTTAGAAGTGACATTGCCGGCGTTCGTAAAGCAATGAACGCATCAAATCATCCGGCCTTACTATTTGTTGATGGCGTCAGTTCTATTGCCAGCCTTGATTTTCGTATGGACGAGTGGGCTGTTGATGGCGCCATAAGCGGCTCTCAAAAAGGTTTCATGATGCCAGCAGGCGGGGCTTTTTTAGCCTTTAGCCAAAAAGCCTTAAAAGCAACTGAAACATCGACTTATCCACGTTGTTTTCTGGACTTAAGAGACCAGATGACGGCTAATAAAGATGGCTATACACCCTACACACCTGCTTTACCTATTTTATATGGTCTACGTAAAGCGTTGGACATGCTACTTGAAGAGGGCATGGAAAATGTTTACGCACGTCATTTCCGTCTCGCTGAAGGAACTCGTAAAGCAGTCGCTGCTTGGGGTTTAAAAATATGCGCGCAACCTGGCTTTGAATCGGACACGGTTACTGCCATTATGGTCCCTGAAGATAAAGATGCACGCACTGTCATCAGCACAGCCTTTAGTAAATATAATATTTCATTAGGTGGCGGTCTTTCTGAACTGACTGGCAAAGCTTTCCGTATTGGCCATGTTGGCGATATGAACGATGTTTCTATGTTAGGCGCTATAGCAGGTGTTGAAATGGCACTGCTAGATTGCGGCTTCGATATCAAACCAGGCTCGGGCGTGGCTGCGGCTATCGAATACTATCGTTCAACTGCAAAATAATCGGCTTTGAGTAGTGTAGTCCGCTTACTTTCTAACGGACTACATTACCCTCTCCAGAAATAAGTCTTAGCTCTTGGGCCAAAAACCATAAATCAATATGGAGAATACTCAATGAACAAACCTAAAGTGGTCGTTACCCGTAAATGGCCTGCTGAAGTTGAAGCACAGTTATCGGCACTCTACGACGTACAACTGAACGAAAGCGATATTCCTATGACGGCAGATGAGCTTAAACAAGCCATGCAAACTGCCGATGCCTTATTACCCACTGTCACCGACTCCATTACGGCTGACATCCTCTCTATTGAAGACAAACGCGTAAAAATCATTGGTAACTTTGGTGTTGGCTATAACAATATCGATATCCATACGGCTAAAGCACAAGGCTTGGTGGTTACTAACACGCCCCATGTTTTAACTGACTGCACGGCTGACATTGCTATGCTACTCTTACTAATGTCCGCTAGACGAGCGCCTGAAGGTGAGCGACTCATTCTTAACCAAGAATGGACAGGCTGGAAGCCCACGCAATTAATCGGGCATAAAGTGACCGGTAAAACCTTAGGTTTAATTGGTTTTGGCCGCATTGCTCAAGCAATGGCAAAAAAAGCACATCATGGCTTCGGCATGAAAATCCTTTTTTACGCCCCTTCATCACCACCACAAAACATCATTAATGATTTACAAGCCATACGCTGCGATAGTATTGAAGAATTATTATCAGAAGCTAATTTCGTCTCATTACATTGCCCTGGCGGCGAAGCTACTCGACATTTAATCAATGAAAAACGATTAAAATTGATGCGTCCCTCTGCTCATTTAATCAACACTGCCCGTGGTGATGTGGTTGATAGTAAGGCGCTAATTAAGGCATTAAAAGAGGGCTGGATAGCCGGTGCTGGTTTAGACGTTTTTGAAGGAGAACCTCATATAGATCCAGGCTTTTTAGACCTAAATAACGTGTCACTCTTGCCTCATTTAGGCAGTGCAACTGAAGAAACCAGAGTCGCCATGGGTAACCGCGTACTGGCTAATATATCGGCATTTTTTGCAGGTGAAGAGCCCAAAGACAGAGTTGTTTAAAACCCCAAATCTACTTCTATGGTGCAAGACCGATTGCGCCATAGAAGTTAGTCGATTTTTAAGTCGTGCAGCTCAGGATAAAGCTACTTAAATGACTACATTCAAAATAAATGCTTAACCGCTTCTTTTTCTTCGCTTAACTCAGCCTCTGAAAGCTTTAATTTTTGCTTACTGAATTCATTCATCACTAAATCTTTAACAATCATCACTCTACCCTCGACTATCTTGACAGGAAACGAGTAAACCAGATCTTCAGCAACACCATAACTACCATCAGAAAGCACCCCCATACTGACCCAATCACCCTCTTCAGTACCCATGATCCAATCTCTCATTTGATCAACCGCTGCATTGGCGGCCGATGCAGCGCTAGACTGGCCTCTAGCCTTAATAACAACGGCACCCCGCTGCTGAACAGTCGGTATAAATTCATCAACAAACCAACTTTCATCAACCAAAGACATGGCATCTTGGCCCTTCACTTTGGCATGATGTAAATCCGGATATTGCGTTGTTGAATGATTACCCCAAACAATCATATTCTTTATGTCCGTGGTTAACACGCCACATTTTTCAGCCAGTTGACTTATTGCTCGATTATGATCCAATCGACTCATCGCTGAAAAATTTTCAGCACCCAAATCAGGGGCATTTTTCAATGCAATCAGTGCGTTAGTATTGGCTGGATTACCGGTCACTAAAACCTTAACATCTCTTCTAGCCACTGCATTTAAAGCCTTACCTTGTACTGCAAATATCTCTGCATTCACTTCCAATAAATCTTTTCGCTCCATCCCGACGCCTCTAGGACGGGCGCCCACAAGAAAGGCATAATCAACATTTTTAAAGGCCACCATAGGATCATCCGTTATCTCAATTCGATGCAGCAAAGGACTTGCACAATCTTTTAGCTCCATAACAACGCCTTCTAAGGCACTCATAGCCGATGTAATCTCTAACAAATGCAAGATAATGGGCTGGTCTGGACCCAATAAAGAACCCGCTGCTAAACGAAAAAGTAATGAATAACTGATTTGTCCTGCCGCACCGGTAACCGCAATATGAATGGGTGTTTTCATTTATTTTCCTTTTATGTTTAAGAATACACAGTTTTTTTAATAAAAAAGGCACTGGGCAATCGGCAATCTACTTTTTCAATGCTCATCTATACTGCAATAAAACTCCCTCAGGCAACTTTACTTTTACCTCCTAAAGCAGAGTTCTCATTTAATACAATCGTATCATTATGGACGGTACAAGACACCCATAAATCGTGAAGCTTAAATAACGGCACACTGTTTTTATCGGGCATAATAGACCTAAAACCATCACATTAACTCATGCAAAAAAAGTAAGTTAATGAAAAATGGTACTTCTTTATCCATAACGCACTGTTTTACAGCTATTTTTACCTTATAGAATCACGTAGCCTCAAAATCATATCGTTTTATTTTTCACTACATATTGAGACAAAAATCTAACTACATTTGCAGCACATTCAATATACATTCAGCAAATCAATCACTACAGAGGTATACCCTTGTGAAACTCGTAGAGATTTGACCCGCTTGCCAATAATTAAATTACTGAATCAAAAATATAGTGTAGAAGCTCATCGATTAAATTGAATGACTAACAGTCAGGGTAAAATTCAACGATTTAAGGGATAACCTGCTCTAGTTATACTTGTATAAACGATACAGCGATTGAGTCATATTTATTAAGAAAAACTGACTCTATGAACTCGTTAAAAAGCCTATGGTGGTTTATACGCTTTTCTATGAACAAATCTTCCCAGCACAAACCTCATTTTGGTGGATGTGATTAAAGCAGGACCTACTGCATAACTGAACGCATCAATTCACATCAACTTACATCCGATTACCACTAACCGCACGCGGTTTAATAAAGACATCAAAATAAAGTATAAAATCTCGCCTAAACAGAAAAGTATTGATAAAGATGGTGTGTAATCCATACCAATTCGAAACAAGAACCACTGTTTGCACGTCATTTATTTATACGTCTCCACATATCAACCATACGGCTAAAAATTGCAAACCAAACTAAATATAACACTTAATTTTAGGGTTTAATTTATGATTTCATATGATCTATTCGTAAAAGGCATTCATCCCGATAGGTTGGATGAAGCAGAACAAATTAAAAAAAAGATTAGTCAGTATTTTGAAGTTGAGGAGGATCAGCTTGATATATTATTGAATGCGCCCAGCGGACTTTGCATTAAGAGAAGTATTAGTAAAGAAGAAGCTAATAACATTCAAAATACATTAACAATAGCAGGACTTATTTGCCATAGTTCACCGTCACTAACACTCATAGAAAAAACTGAAACAAGACAAGATTTTAGTTGCCCTTATTGCGAAATTAAAATAAAACTGGATAACGATGAACAAGAACCTCTTGAGTGCCCAGGGTGTTCAGGCATAATTGCTAAATATGCCGAGACACAGGAAAGAATAGAAATAAGAAATCGATTAATGAATTCAAAAGCTGCTAAAGATTGGCAAAAATTACAGCTAAGTAAATCAGAAGCAGAGAGAATAAGAAAACAGCGAATTGAAGATGAAATTAAGCAAGAAATTTTCGGAAAACAAAAAAGAATAGTAGCCAGCAAAAAGCTACTTTTTGTCGCAAGCACTTCTATTCTAGTTGTATTGGGCTCCACCTATATACTGACTACAAAAGAAAATAAAAATACTACTGCCACATCTGCTTTGTCAGAAGATAACGCTTCAACTGCAAAAGCGCTTTCAGTAGAAGCACCCCCTTCTACCTATGCATCAGGGGGGGTGGTAGACGCACAAACAGCATTACAAGATACCCACGATAAAGCCAATAAAGTTCTTGGAGCTTTTGGATTAGATGCCGATAAAATTGGCAAAAATGCAGGAAATGCAACACTACCTATAAAGGTTGCTTCTAACTTTGATACCGCTACATCAGGAAGTCCGATAGACTCAAAAACCACATTACAAGATACTCAGGAAAAAGCTAATAAAGATCCTGGAACTTTTGATTCACATTCGGATAAAATCAGTACAAATCCAGAAAATCCAACCGCATCTATAAAGACTTCTACTAATTCTTCTAACGGTGACAATTCAATTACTATAACTCAAACAATTACCCCTGAAGCTGCCTCTGTTGCTGTCACAATAGCACTATTAGATGATAGCGAAAACCATCAAGAGTGGGATTTATTTTTAAATCAACAAATAACAGATTTCCTCAAAAAAGAAAAATTAGCAGAAGCTTATAAAATTGGACAGTATATTGTAGACACAGAAGTTTATATACACACTATGGGGCTATTATTAGCCCACGCAAAGGACATCAATCATGGCAAGGTGGTTGAGGAGATTATGACTGCGATAGAAAGCAGAATTAACGCACTACCTATTTCAAATCAAGCTGAATACTTAGCACAAGCGGGATTTGAACAATTAAGAATATACAAAAAGAATGATCTATTAATACGCTCAGAAACCTTATGGAAACAAATACCAAACTCTGATGATCAGTTAAAAGCTGCTTTAAAAATTGCCGTTTATAACTTTAAATCAGGAAATATTAAGGCCGCCAACAATTATTTCGGTATAGCTCATAAACTGTTAGACAAAAATAAATCACCTGATCAGCAAGTTAGCGTCCGCGCTGCGCTAGGCCGAGCTTATTATGATGTTAATGAAAGTGACAATGCTGGAAAATGGCTTGCTAGTACAGAAGTTTTTCTACCCAAAGTAACCATCGCAACACTTAAAGAGTTAGTTGGAAGCTATGCTTATACTAATCAATGGCAAAAAACGACACTACAAAATATTGCAACAGAAAAACAAAGTGAACTACTTTATGTCGCAGTTCAAGTATCTCTTAAAAACAATGCTCTTAATAATGCCTTAACGATCAACAAAAACATACAGGATCCAAATTATATTGCCTTAGCTTCAGGTTTAATTGCCAGTTATGACTCCAGTAAAGCTAACTCATATTTAGATATAGCAGAAAAACAAATGCATACAATTGAGCTACCAAGCGACAAAGCCATTGTTGCAAGTTGCCTTTCAAGAAGTTACAGTCGAATAGGTAATACTCAAAAAGTTGCTCAGTTAATGAAGGAATCAGAAAAAAACCTGGAAAGCCTACCGTCATCAATTGAAAAAGATAATGTACTCATACCAGTTATCAGAAATTTTGCGCAAGCATTTCAATTTGAAAATGCCTATAACCTAACATTTTTTATTCATTCACAAGACACAAAATCTTCAATTAAAAACGAAATCAATCTGATTAAAAAAGAAAGTTTTTCGCTATAAAAATAGTTCCTGATGATATTACAAGGAACATTAAGCTGAGAAATAGCAGATTTTATTTTTACGTGAATTGAACAATTTGTTAGCTTTTTAATTTAGAGTAGCCCAAGTAATAACGTGCCCCTATTCCTACTCTCTTTTTGGTAATCTTGAGTTATTATAAAGCAGCAAGAAGTATTATCTCCTTTCCACCCATTAATCTATTTTCAATCACTTCTCTATGAATCACCTTACCTAATTCTGAATCAAGTGCTTTGTTTGATATTCGCATAGTCTTGATATGTTTTTTTGACCTACAACAATAAATTCTGAAAATTTGAATTTTGACGTTTGACCATAGCCACAATAAATTCCAAGTAAGTTATAATAAAATTCTTTTATCCCTTGAAATACGAATTAGAAAAAAAGTTCTTGTTTTTAAAAATGGGGTTAATTTATTATTTTACAATGACTTATAGAGTGTGCATTTATAGTGTGCTTGAAGAATAAGGACTGTAACTAATTCATTTAATTAGAATAACTCCATGATTAAAAAGGAGTTTCTACAGAGGACGCTTATGAAAAAACTGCTATTCCAATTCGACACAGACACCCACCCATCCGTTTTTGACACCGTAGTTGCCTATGATGGTGGAGCAGACCATGTCATCGGGCATGGTAATTTAACGGCTGACAATGTCACTGGATTAGTAGAGGGTACTATTTTTACCCGCGCACCTAAAGATAAAAAAAATACCGCCATTTTCGTTGGCGGTAGCGACATGCTAGCTGGCCAAAAATTATTTAATGCGATCCAACACTGCTTCTTCCCCGGCTTTCAGGTCTCCGTTATGTTAGATAGTAATGGCAGCAACACGACCGCGGCAGCAGCAGTTGCCAAATTAGCGGCTAGCGGTGTTATAGCCGGCAAAAAAGCGGTGGTTTTAGCAGGCACAGGTCCCGTAGGACAGCGTGCTGCAGCCATGTTGGCACAGGAAGGAGCAAGCGTTTCAATCACAGCACGCAAAATGGAACGTGCTATTGAAGCTTGCAACAACATGAAGTTACGGTTTGGCGTTGATATAACGCCTATCGAGGCCTTTGATAATAATGCCAGAGCTCATGCCATTGAACAGGCCAATATTGTCTTAGCAACTGGAGCAGCCGGTATTGAGCTACTCAGCACCGAACAATGGCAGAATAATCATCATCTTGAGATGATAGCCGATGCCAATGCAACGCCACCTCTAGGCATTGGTGGCACAGACATGATGGATAAAGGTAATCTACGTCATGGCAAAATAATCTGGGGCGCCATTGGTTTTGGTGTTTTAAAGTTGGCTTTGCACCGCGCCTGCATTGCACAACTCTTTGAGGACAATAAATTGGTTCTTGATGCTGAAAACATCTTTGCCCTAGCCAAGAAAATGGCTTAGTAAAACACTTACCCATGAACTCCTTAGCAAAAAAAACAATCTTGTCTTCAAGAAAAGATGCTTTATGCATATTTCAAGCAGGTATTATTGCGGCTGACCCTTATGAAGCGGTTAAGCAATGCTTGTTTTCTGAGGAGGATCACTTAAAAATCTTAGTCGATCTTAGCCATAAAACCAATGTGCTCAGTAAGAAATGGTTAAAAGTACATATCATCTCTTTTGGAAAAGCCGCTTGTGCTATGGCCAAAGCAGCGCAAGCGATTATCCCCACTTGTTTACAGACTGATAAGAGCATTGCCGTCACTAATTATGACAATGTAATCGCACTCGATCACATTGAAGTAAGTGGCGCCGGCCACCCACTCCCAGACGAGGCAGGACTTAAAGCAGCCCAGAAGTGTATTGAGATTATAAGCCAAGCAAAAAAAGATGAATTGGTTTTAGTCTTAATCAGCGGCGGTGGTTCAGCACTCATTCCCTCGCCTGTTGAGGCCATTTCGCTACACGAAAAAATAGCCACCACTGAGCTTCTTCTAGCAAGTGGTGCGACAATCAATGAAATTAATTGTGTACGTAAGCATTTATCACAGCTAAAGGGGGGTGGAATGGCTAAATTAGCTGAACCCGCAGACTTACATGCCCTTATCTTATCGGATGTGTTAGGTGATGATTTAAGTGTGATTGCCAGTGGCCCCACTGTTCCCGATGCCAGCACTTTCAGCGACGCCATCGATGTATTAATCAGCAAGAATATCTGGGATAAAGTACCTATTCAAGTTCAACACTATTTGGAATTGGGTAAATTAGGACGCGCTCCAGAGACACCAAAGCCGGGCGATTCAACTTTTAAAAACACCCGTTACACTTTAATTGGCAGTAACTCAATTAGCCTCAAAGCAACAGTTACCGCCGCACAGGCGCTAGGCTATAATACTCAGATTTATGATGACCATCTTTGTGGTGAATCAAGACTCGCTGCCGAAAACTGGGTTCATTACGCAAAAAACCTTATTGATAATGGTTTAGACCAACCAACAGCCTTACTCGCTGGTGGGGAAACAACCGTAACCTTAAAAGGTAATGGTCGAGGTGGTCGCAACCAAGAAATGGTACTCGCTTTTGCTATTGCCGCAGAGCAATATGGCTTATCAGGTGAATGGACATTTCTGAGTGGCGGCACTGATGGTCGCGATGGACCTACCGATGCGGCAGGGGGTATCGCTGATAAAAGTACGCTAAAACGTATCATAGCCGCTGGTTTAAATCCACTGGCTCTACTAAACAATAACGACGCTTATACCGCGTTACAAAGCTCACAAGATTTATTGAATACCGGCGCAACCGGAACGAATGTAGCCGACCTTCAAATATTACTAATCCACCCTACACTTACTCAAACACAGCCCTCTTAATCAGGAAATACCATGTTTAAAAAATCTATGTCCATAGCCGGTTTTGATGATGATCTATTCCAAGCAATGGAAGAAGAACGCAACCGCCAGGAAGATCACATCGAACTGATAGCTTCTGAAAACTACGCCAGTCCTCGTGTAATGGAAGCCCAAGGCTCACAACTCACCAATAAATACGCCGAAGGTTACCCAGGTAAACGTTACTATGGTGGCTGTGAATTTGTTGATAAAGTTGAACAACTTGCCATCGATCGCGCTAAAGCCCTCTTCGGCGCTGACTATGCCAATGTTCAAGCACACTCTGGCTCTCAGGCCAATATGGCCGTTTTTATGGCACTGATTCAGCCAGGCGATACCATCATGGGCTTAAGTTTGGCTGATGGCGGTCATTTAACACACGGTGCTAAACCTAATTTTTCAGGCAAAATTTACAAGGCCATTCAATACGGTTTAAATCCTGAAACCGGAGAAATAAATTATGAACAAGTTGAGGCTTTAGCTCTAGAACATAAACCTAAAATGATTATCGCGGGCTTTTCCGCTTACTCACGGGTTTGGGATTGGCAACGTTTCCGTGATATTGCCGATAAAGTAGGTGCCTATTTTGTCGTCGACATGGCTCACGTAGCAGGCTTAATTGCGGCAGGCTTATATCCTAATCCAGTGCCTTTTGCCGATGTTGTTACTAGCACCACCCATAAATCCCTACGGGGGCCTCGTGGTGGTCTTATTTTATGCAAAAGCAATCCTGACATTGAGAAAAAAATCGATTCTAATATCTTTCCAGGTATACAGGGCGGTCCCTCTATGCATATTATCGCCGCAAAAGCAGTGGCTTTTAAAGAAGCCATGCAGCCTGAATTCCGTATTTACCAACAACAAGTCATTAAAAATGCCCAAGCAATGGCGGCTGTTTTTATCAAACGCGGCTTTGATGTAGTCTCTAAAGGAACCGACAATCACTTGATGCTCGTATCGCTTATCCCTAAAGGGATTACTGGTAAAGCAGCCGATGCCGCACTAAATAAAGCGCATATTACTGTGAATAAAAACGCAGTGCCTAATGATCCACAATCACCTTTTGTGACCAGCGGTATTCGTGTCGGCACACCTGCGCCAACGACTCGCGGCTTTAAAGAAGCAGAAATGATTGAAATCGCTAACATGATGTGTGACGTTATGGAAAATATTGATGACGAAAACATCAGTGCCGCTGTCCGTGAAAAAGTAGGTCATCTTTGCGCTCGATTTCCTGTTTATAGCTGATATAAACACAACGCTTAATATGCTTGTAGAGACACGATTTATCGTGTCTCTTTAGTTATGTGCTCACACATCAGAGATACGATGAATTAATCTCTACCGAGGAAAGACGATGTCAGATATAGAAATCGCCCAACAAGCCATCATGCGACCGATTATCGGCTTGGCAAAAGAACAATATGGCATATCAGCGGAACACCTTGACCCTATTGGTCACTACAAAGCCAAAATATCACTGGAATACATTAACAGCCTAAGTGATCAACAAGACGGTAAGTTAATCTTAGTCACCGCAATCAGCCCAACACCTGCCGGCGAAGGCAAGACGACCACAACGGTAGGTTTAGGCGATGCAATGAATCGCTTAGGCAAAAAAACTATGATGTGCCTACGTGAACCTTCATTAGGGCCCTGTTTTGGCGTAAAAGGGGGGGCAGCAGGCGGCGGTTATTCACAAGTCGTTCCGATGGAAGATATTAACTTGCATTTTACCGGCGACTTTCACGCTATCGGTGTAGCGCACAACTTATTATCTGCATTAATAGACAACCATATCAATCACGGCAACGCACTAGACATAGATCCTAGACGAATCCAATGGAAACGGGTTGTCGATATGAATGATCGCGCATTACGTAGCATCGTCGTCGGCATGGGCGGCCCTGCCAATGGATATTTGCGTGAAGACGGCTATGACATCGTAGTCGCTTCTGAAGTCATGGCCATACTTTGCTTAGCAACCGGCCGAGCTGATCTTAAAGATCGCTTAGGACGCATAGTTATCGGCTACAAAACTGACAACAAAACACCTGTTTATGCGCGCGACTTAAACGCGCAAGGCGCTATGGCCGCTTTATTAAAAGATGCGATAAAACCTAACCTAGTGCAAACACTAGAAAATAATATTGCCATTATTCATGGCGGTCCCTTTGCCAATATTGCTCATGGCTGCAATACCGTTACTGCGACAAAAACCGCGTTAAAGTTAGCTGATTATGTCGTTACCGAAGCAGGCTTTGGCGCAGACTTAGGCGCGGAAAAATTTATCGATATCAAATGCCGCATGGCGGGTCTTAAGCCCTCAGCAGTGGTTTTAGTTGCGACCATCCGAGCGCTTAAATTCCATGGCGGCATTGCCAAAGAAGACTTAAACACTGAAAATTTAGCTGCAGTAGAGCAAGGTTTTGTTAATCTTGAGCGTCATTACCATAATATCACCCAACATTACGGCTTACCTTGCATAGTATGCATCAACCATTTCACGCTTGACTCGGATGCTGAAATTGCAATGCTACAACAAAAATGTGCCGATTTAGGGGCAAACTGCATCGTTTCAAAACATTGGGCCACTGGTGGAGCAGGTGCAGAAGCCTTAGCAGAGGCCGTTATCAATGTGGTTGACCACCGTGAACCTCAATTTACTTACGTCTACGATGAAAACCTGAGCTTGTGGGAAAAAATTGAAACGATAGCGACCAAACTTTACGGTGCAAAAAAAATCACTGCCAGCGCTAAAGTAAAAGCACAACTGGCCACATGGAATACTGATTATGGAAAATTTCCGATTTGTATTGCCAAAACGCAAATGTCATTTTCAACCAATCCCAATGCTAAAGGGGCACCTTCTGGTCACACTTTAGAGATTCGTGAAGTCAAACTTGCAAACGGTGCCGGCTTTATCGTTGCGATTGCTGGTGACATCATGACCATGCCAGGATTACCTAAGATACCGGCCGCAGAAAGAATTGATATTGATAATGACGGAAAAATAACGGGATTATTTTAGCGTTTCCGAGGCTCTGCCTCTTTTAAATAAAAAGAGGCAGAGCGATTAATTGACACGATAAAATAGCAGCTCATCCCTCCAGTGACACCCATTTTTGCATCAACATCAGGCTATGAATAGACCACTACTCTCTGTTGAAAATCTCAGCGTCACCTTTAACCATCAACAAACCGTTGTTGATGCCATCAGTTTTGTCATCTATCCCCGTGAAACTTTCGCATTAGTGGGGGAGTCAGGCTCCGGAAAATCAATCACCGCTTTATCCGTACTTAGATTGTTGCCCAACAATGCTCAAATACAAGCTGATGCTATCTATTTACACGAGGACAACCTCATAAAACGCACAGAAATTGAGCTCTGTAAAATTCGTGGCAGACGAATCGGCTTTATTTTTCAAGATCCCATGTCCTCACTCAATCCCGTGATGACGATTGGCAGCCAAATCGAAGAAGTCATAAAAATCCATTTTGCCTTACCCAGAAAAGTCGTCAAACAACGAGTACTTGAATTATTACATCAAGTTGAAATACCCGAGCCTGAACAACGAATTAACGCCTACCCACATCAACTGTCTGGAGGACAACGGCAACGGATCATGATTGCCATTGCCCTAGCGGGTCAACCGGATTTATTAATCGCCGACGAACCCACCACTTCGCTAGATGTGACTATTCAAGCGCAAATATTAGCGCTACTAAAAAAAATACAGCAACAAACGGGCATGGCGCTGTGGCTAATTAGCCATGATTTAGCGCTAGTCTCGACCATGGCAGATCGAGTTGCCGTAATGCAGCATGGGAAACTTGTCGAAACCGGAATAACACAAACCATTTTCAGCCACCCTCAGCATCCCTATACGCGTAAACTACTCAACGCCTTACCTTCACTGCAAAGTTGTTTAGCACATGTCCCACAGGAAAAACCAGCCTTATTACACGTTAAGGATTTTTATTGTTACTACCCTATCAGAAAAGGCTTGTTCAAACGGATAGTGGATTATGTTCGGGCGGTGGATGGCGTTAGCTTTACTCTTCAACAAGGAAAAACACTGGCTTTGGTTGGTGAATCTGGCTGTGGGAAAACCACGTTAGGAAAAAGCCTCTTAAACCTAATACCTGGAAGTAGCGGACACGTAACGCTCGATGGCATAACACTTAACACACTGACTGGCGAAGCCTTAAGGCAACAACGTGCCAATATTCAGATTATCTTTCAAGACCCCTTCTCCTCAATGAACCCAAGAATGTTGGTCGGTGATATTATTGCTGAAGGCATCCAAGCATTACACCCTAAAATTAGTGCTGCTGAACGCAAAGTAAGCGTCCACCGTCTTTTACAACAAGTTGATTTACCCATAGAATCAGCACTACGTTATCCCCATGAGTTTTCCGGTGGTCAACGCCAACGTATCTGTATTGCTAGGGCTTTAGCGGTTAACCCGAAATTGATCGTCTGTGATGAGCCGACCAGTGCGCTGGATGTCTCCGTGCAAGCACAAATTATCCAACTACTTAAAACCCTTCAACAAGAAAAAGGTCTAAGTTATCTCTTTATCACTCATGACCTAGGCGTAGTTGCCGAAATAGCCGACGAGGTCGCCGTAATGTATCAAGGCAAAATTATTGAACACGGCACCGTAGAGCAAGTCCTCACAAAACCTGAACATGCTTACACCCAAAAACTTTTAAGTGCCGTGCCGATTCTTAACCTCAAAAATAATAATTAACGGTGTTCTACTCTATTAGCTTATTTACAGCGTTTAGGACTCAACTAAACTGTATGTCATTTTGTATTTATAGCGTCTCACATAAAAAACAACATAACTTCACCTATAACTTTATTAGTTTCAATTAATTTTCCCACTAATTTCACTATTAATTTGTGTTATTCTAAGCGGCTAAATTTTATTCTATAAATTCCCGTATCACTTTATGCGAACTCGCGTTAAAATTTGCGGCTTTACCCGTATTGAAGATGCTGTAGAGGCTGCTAACTTAGGCGTGGATGCTATTGGCTTGGTGTTTTACCCGCCTAGCCCAAGACATGTTGAAATTGAACAGGCTATTCAGATTGTTAATGCCCTTCCTGCCTTTGCGACGGTTGTGGCTTTATTTGTTGATGAGCAAGAAGCACGAATACGTGAAATTTTACAGAGGGTGCCGATTGACTGCCTTCAATTTCATGGCGATGAACCGGCTAAGACTTGCAGAATTTACGGCAAACGATACATTAAAGCTGTCAGTATGAAGGATAATATTGATATACAGGCACTAACACTTGAATATCATGACGCTGATGGCTTGCTATTGGATGCTTATCATCCAGATGCAAAAGGTGGAACAGGAAGTCAGTTTGACTGGGCATTAATCCCCCAGCATTGTACCCTACCTATTATATTAGCAGGGGGGTTAGATGAAACTAACGCCAAACTAGCCGTACAAACAGTAAGACCCTACGCGCTCGACATCAGTAGCGGTGTTGAGTTAAAAAAAGGCGTTAAAGACTCACTTAAAATGGCGGCATTTATAAAACAAGTTAATGAGAGTGACAAGGCGACAACATGACCGAAAAATATAATATGCCCGATGAGCGGGGACACTTTGGCCCGTATGGTGGAATTTTTGTAGCTGAAACATTAATGCCTGCTATTCAGGAATTAAATGCCGCTTATCAACATTACCGATCCGACCCTGAGTTTATTGCCGAACTCGACGCTGACTTAAAATATTATGTCGGACGACCTTCGCCTTTATATCATGCTGAACGCTGGAGTCGTGAACTCGGTGGCGCGCAAATCTATTTAAAACGTGAAGACCTTAATCATACTGGCTCACATAAAATCAATAATACTATTGGCCAAGCTTTATTAGCTAAACGCATGGGTAAAACGCGTATTATTGCCGAAACGGGGGCTGGCCAACACGGTGTTGCTACTGCAACCATTGCCGCAAGACTAGGTCTTGAATGCGTGGTTTACATGGGCGCCGTGGATGTTGCTAGGCAATCACTCAACGTCTATCGCATGAAACTTTTAGGCGCAACTGTCGTGGCTGTTGAATCAGGCTCAAAAACATTAAAAGATGCATTAAATGAGGCCCTAAGAGACTGGGTCACTAATGTAGACAATACTTTTTACATTATTGGCACGGTTGCAGGCCCCCACCCTTACCCTGCAATGGTTAGAGACTTTCAAGCCATTATTGGCCGTGAAGCCAAAGAACAATGTCTTGAAGCAACCGGTCGTTTGCCTGATGCATTAGTGGCTTGTGTTGGTGGCGGTTCAAATGCAATTGGTTTATTTTATCCCTTCATTGAAGACAAATCCGTAAAAATGTTCGGGGTTGAAGCGGCAGGTGATGGTGTTGCCACTGGGCGACATTCGGCACCTTTATGCGCCGGTCGCCCTGGAGTATTACATGGCAATCGTACTTATCTTATGTGTGATGATGATGGTGAAATTATCGAAACGCATTCCATTTCTGCCGGCTTAGATTATCCCGGCGTAGGCCCCGAACATGCATGGCTTAAGGATACGGGACGAGCAACGTATGTAAATATTACAGACACTGAGGCGCTTGAAGGCTTTTATGCCATAACGCGTATGGAAGGTATTATTCCCGCTTTAGAATCTAGTCATGCAATGGCTTATGCAATGAAACTTGCACCGACCATGAACAAAGACGAAACTATCATCATCAACTTGTCCGGTCGTGGCGATAAAGATATGCAAACAATGGCTAAACGTGAGGGGATAGAACTGTGAGTCGATTAGCAACCCGATTTGAAGCACTTGCCAAAACAGGCCGCAAGGCATTAATTCCATTTATTACTGCTGGCGACCCAAAACCAGATTTTACTGTTCCCCTCATGCACGCCATGGTAAAAGCAGGTGTTGATGTTATTGAGCTGGGCGTGCCATTTTCTGATCCTATGGCCGATGGTCCTGTTATTCAACGTGCCAGCGAACGTGCTTTAGCTCATAAAATGAGCTTAAAACGGACACTGGAAATAGCCATGGAATTTAGAAAAACAGATCAAGAAACACCGGTTGTTCTCATGGGCTATTTAAATCCTATTGAAGCAATGGGCTATGAGAATTTCGCCAATGCGGCACAACGCGCAGATATTGACGGTGTTTTAACGGTTGATTTGCCACCAGAAGAAGGTGTTGAATGCAGTGCTTTATTAAAAGCTAGAGGCATTGATCCAATTTTTCTTTTAGCGCCTAACAGTACTGATGAACGTGTTAAGAAAATGGATGCCGTTGGCAGTGGTTACATTTACTATGTTTCACTCAAAGGCGTCACCGGTGCAGGTCATTTAGATGCAACAGATGTTGAAAACAAAGTTCAACAAATAAAAACTAATACAAAATTACCCATTGCTATTGGTTTTGGTGTAAAAGATGCTGAAACGGCAAAAACTATTGCCCGTTTCGGAGACGGTGTCGTGATCGGCAGCGCCTTAATCAGTAAAGTTGAAGAAAATCTTGATGATGTTGAGCGTGCGAGTCACGAAATTATTGAATTATTAGTATCCATACGCCAAGCGCTGGATAGTTAAAAAGCGTAATGATAAAGTACTATGGAGCATACAAATGAGTTGGTTTGAAATTTTACTACCTAAGACCATTAGAACCGAGGGATCCAACAAAAAAGGCGCGGTGCCTGAAGGTTTATGGACTAAATGCCCTGGTTGCAATGCCATCCTTTATAATACAGAACTGGAAAGAAACCTCTGCGTCTGCCCTAAATGCGAACACCATATGCGCATTTCTGCGAGAACGCGCTTAAATATGTTTCTGGATGAAGAAGGACGTGAGGAAATTGGTAAAAATATCAAGCCTGTTGACCCGTTAAAATTTAAAGACACCAAAAAATATAAAGACAGAATCATCCAAGCTCAAAAACAAACCAAAGAAAATGATGCTTTGATTGTAATGAAAGGTCAATTGAAAGGCATGGACATTGTTGCGGCGGCTTTTGACTTTAAATTCATGGGCGGATCAATGGGGTCAGTGGTTGGCGAACGTTTTGTTCGTGGTGTAAACAAAAGTTGTGAGTTAGGGATACCGTTTATCGTCTTCACTTCAAGTGGTGGCGCCAGAATGCAAGAATCTTTATTTTCTTTGTTTCAAATGGCTAAAACCAGTGCTGCCTTAACTAAGCTTTCTGATGCTGGCATCCCTTACGTATCCTTTATGACGGATCCTACAATGGGCGGTGTGTCAGCGAGTTTAGCTATGCTAGGTGACATTAATGTTGCCGAACCTAATGCCTTGATTGGCTTTGCAGGTCCTAGAGTAATAGAACAGACTGTTCGTGAAAAACTACCTGAAGGTTTTCAGCGTAGTGAATTTTTACAAGAACATGGTGCCATCGATATGATTATCGACCGTCGTGAAATACGCAATACCATTGGCAGTATTTTAGCGTTATTAACCGCTAATCGTGTAAAAACACCGATCTTCGTCATACCAAGTTTACCACCGGTGGACACTGAAGAAGTTGATGAACCTTCTTCCGAGCCGGAATAACTTGTCCACCAAAACTCAACAATAATGATGCGTTTTGATACGCTAAAGGGATGGCTAAGCTGGCAAGAAAGCTTACATCCCTTGGCAATAGACTTGGGTTTAGAGCGCGTAGCTAGCGTCTATAACACCCTTAATCCCACCGGCATCAAACCGCTCACAATTACTGTCGCGGGCACCAATGGCAAAGGCTCATGCATTGCCTATCTAGAAGCCATCTATAAGGCCCAAGGTTATCGAGTAGGCGCTTATTCATCGCCACATATTCTAAAATATAACGAAAGAATAAAAATAGACTGCAACCCCGTATCCGACCAACTAATTTGCGATGCATTTGCAAGAATAGAAGAGGTTAGAGGTAATACGTCTTTAAGCTACTTCGAATTCGGTACGCTAGCGGCACTTGATATTTTTTGGCGTTCAGATATTGACATTCAATTACTTGAAGTTGGCTTAGGCGGTAGACTTGATGCCGTCAATATTGTTGCGCCAGATGTCTCTTTAATTTCAAGTATTGGCATTGATCATGTTGATTTTTTGGGCGCCACTCGGGAAGCAATAGGACGAGAGAAAGCGGGTATATTCAGAGCCAACACACCGGCGATCATCGGCGACCCTAATCCGCCTCAATCATTAATACAAAGTGCTGCCAATGCAGGCGCTCAACTATCGTGTATCAACAAGGACTTTGGCTATACCAAAGCAACGACAAGTTGGGAATGGTTTTCTGGAAACCGTCATATTGGCCCCTTACCTGAGCCCAGTTTAAAGGGTGAGCATCAATTTCGAAATGCCTCTGCCGTTATTTTAGCCACACAATTATTGGCTAACAAACTACCGGTGAGTGACCACTCTATTAGTCAAGGACTCAAAAATTGCCATTTACTCGGTCGTTTTCAACTAATTAATGATAAAATTCCCATCTTGTTAGATGTAGGGCATAACCCGGAAGCGGTGAATACTTTAGTTGATTATCTAAAGCTTACTTTTCCCGGCAAACGAATACACGCAATTTTTTCAATGATGAAAGATAAAGACATCGCAAGTGTCCTCGACATCATGAATCCTGTTGTATACGACTGGTTCTTTGCTCCTTTAGCAAACCCAAGAACAGCGACAGAAGCCTTAATGCAAGAAATATTTTCACGCAGCTCAGTGGCTAGAGTATCCTTTGGATTTAAGGGATTTACTGACGCATTTAACGCCGCAAAAAACCAATCCGTCGATAGCGACTTATTACTGGTTTTTGGATCTTTCTTTTTAGTATCTGATTGTTTGAATGAATTTGAAAAAGGTGAGTTAACAAAATGAATCAAGAATTAAAACAACGATTGATTGGTGCTGTAGTTGTTACGGCGCTTGCAGCTATTTTTATCCCTATGCTATTTGACGACCCTATCGATAATAGTGGTCAATCAGTACACGAATTAGTTATTCCGCCGACACCTGTCGTCACCGGAGAAGTCTCTGCAAACAAACTACCTAGCAGTGCTAACCAAGTTTTAAATGCACCTGATTCAGGCTCTGAAAGCATCATCAATACAGATGAAGAAACTGAGCTCTCAGCAGAAAACGTTGACGAACCTCTAACTAGAACCCCAGAAAGCAGTGAACAAGCCTTAGATGAACCCATCAATGACAATACTTCCTCTTCTTTGGATACGGGTGTTGTGCAAGAAACCAATAAACCCGCGCCTGCTGTCAAAGTAAAACCTAAAGCCAGCCCCACCAAAGAACCAGCGGTACAAGCAGCCACTTCTGAGCCCCCTGTTTCTGCTGTTAAACCTATAAAAAATACTGAGGCACCAACGACTAAAGTCGCTGAAAATATTCCACTGAGCACCACGGTCAGTAAACCCGTCAAACCTAAAACTGAATTTAGTCGATGGACTATTCAGGCGGGTAGCTTTAGTAAAAAAGAAAATGCTGTCGCCCACATGGAAACAATGCGAAAATTAGGCCTGCCCGTGACGCTAGACACCATAGTCAATGCCAGCAATGTTCCGATGTATAGACTTAAAATTGGCCCGACACTCGATAAAAAACGTGCTGCAGAAATGAAGGCTAAATTAGATGGTCAAAAAATACCATCTATGATGATTGCTGAATAATAGTCACTCTGAGCACTTTTTTTCCTTGAATCTTGTCTTTCTAAAAACAATGATCTGGATAGATTTTGTTATTATCGGGATCATTTTTATTTACATGATAAAAGGTTTCCTACGTGGCCTAAGAGTTGAACTATTTAGCCTAATTTTCTGGCTATTAGCTTGCGTGATAAGCTTACGCTTTAGTCGTGAATTTTCAGTTTTTCTGAATCAATCTATTAGCCATCCTATTCCTAAAATAGCCGCCTCTTTTAGCTTGCTTTTTTTGATGACACTACTAATAGGTAGAATAATTCGACTCATTTTAAGTCTATTCTTTAAGCCATTGAAACTAACCTATACAGATCATTTAGGTGGACTTATTTTGGGTACTATTCACGGTATGTTTTTTGTTGTAATCCTAGTGATGTTGGCCGGACTAACATCCTTACCCAATGATTTATGGTGGACAGAATCAAACCTACTCCCACCTTATCAAAATTGCGCCCTTTGGATACGAAATAATATCCCATCAGGGTTGGCAGAATATATTCATTATCGTTAACAACTTTATATTCAATAAAAATTATGTGTGGTATTACTGCTATCGTTTCACATCAAGCTGTTAATCAAGAACTCTATGATGCACTTACAGTTTTGCAACACCGTGGCCAAGATGCTGCCGGCATCGTCACTTGTGAGAAAGGTCGTTTACATTTACGCAAAGACAATGGTCTAACGCGTGATGTATTCAACAATGCACAGATGCTTAAGTTAAAAGGCAATATGGGCATTGCGCACGTTCGCTATCCAACAGCCGGTTGCACCAGTTCTGCTGAGGCTCAGCCCTTTTATGTTAACTCTCCTTTTGGACTAACCCTTGCTCACAACGGTAACCTAACCAATACAGAGGAGTTGAAAAAAGCTTTATTTGTCGAAGATCAACGACACATTAATACCGACTCAGACTCCGAAGTTTTATTAAATGTTTTTGCTCATGAGCTACAAAGTTTGGGCAAATTAACCTTAACTGTCGATGATATTTTTCAAGCAGTTACTGGAGTTCATAGGCGCTGTCGTGGTGCTTACGCTGCCGTTATTATGATTGCTGGGGTTGGCATTTTAGGTTTTAGAGATCCTCATGGCATTAGACCTGTGGTCTTCGGCGAAAGAAAAACGGAAGAAGGCTCTGACTTTATGATTGCCTCTGAAAGTGTCGCCCTTAATGTATTAGGTTTTGATCTCATAAGAGACATAGAACCTGGTGAAGCTATTTTTATTGAAGAATCAGGCGTATTACACACTAAACAATGTTCAGACGTAGTCGACCATTGCCCTTGTATCTTTGAATATGTTTATTTTGCTAGACCAGACTCCATTATCGATGATATCTCGGTTTACAAAGCTAGGCTGCGCATGGGCGACAAACTGGCCGCCAAAGTCATCAGAGAATGGCCAGATTATGATATTGATGTCGTTATTCCTATCCCTGACACCAGCAGGACATCAGCCCTACAAATGGCTAATAAACTGGGTGTTAAATTTAGCGAAGGCTTTATGAAGAACCGTTATATCGGTAGAACTTTTATTATGCCCGGTCAAAAAATGCGCGAAAAATCAGTCAGGCAAAAGCTTAATGCTATTGATCTTGAATTTAACGGCAAAAATGTTTTACTGGTTGATGACTCAGTCGTCAGAGGCACCACCTCAGCACAAATTATTCAAATGGCACGTGACGCAGGCGCAAAAAAAGTATACTTTGCCTCAGCAGCGCCACCGGTTCGTTACCCGAATGTTTATGGCATTGATATGCCCGCTGCAAACGAATTGATCGCTCATGATCGAACCGAGGAAGAAGTCTGTGTAGCCATTGGTGCAGATCGTTTAATTTACCAAGATCTTGATGATCTAATTGAAGCCGTACGCAAAGGTAATCCTAACATTAAACATTTTGATACCTCATGTTTCAGTAAAGAATACATTACCGGCGATATTGATGATGCGTATCTGGATAGAACTGAAGCCTTACGAAACGACAATGCTCAGGCAGAACGTAATTCAGAAAAATCCATTATAGAAATGTTGTAGCGGAAAAATTAACTACCGCCCTATTATAAAATCATAGGCAACTTCATAAGATTGCCCCTACGGATCATTATATAACGCTATGAAAGACATTAACTGGAACGACTATTCTCTGGAAACTCAGGCAATAAGAGCTGGCCATAAACGCACGCATGAAGATGAGCACAGTATTCCAATTTTTACGACTTCGAGTTATGTCTTTAAAAGCGCAGAAGACGCCTCATTACGTTTTACTGGAAAAAAGCCCGGCAACATCTATTCACGTTTTACCAATCCAACCGTTAATGCCTTTCAAGAAAGATTAGCCTTAATGGAAAAAGGTGAGCGCTGTTTGGCGTTTGCTTCCGGCATGGCTGCCATTATGGCGGTCGGCATGGGGTTGCTTAAAGCGGGGGATCATGTGGTTTGTTCTCGGGGCGTATTTGGCAACACCGTTTTAGTCTTTCAAAACTATTTTGCCAAATTTGGTGTAGAAACGGATTTTGTTGATTTAATTGATACTGCAGCCTGGGAAGCGGCTATTAAACCCAATACCCGTTTTTTGTTTTTAGAAACTCCCTCCAATCCCTTAATAGAAATTGCTGATATTTCTACACTGGCCTCCATAGCCCATGCCCATAATAGCTTACTGATTGTTGATAATTGTTTTTGCACACCGGTATTACAAAAACCTTTTGAATTAGGTGCCGATATTGTTATCCATTCAGCCACTAAATACATTGACGGCCAAGGTCGCTGTGTGGGTGGCGCGGTTATCGCTAGTGATGAAATTATTGAAAAATACATTTACCCCTATTTAAGAACGGGTGGAGCCACCATGAGCCCCTTTAATGCTTGGGTGTTTTTATCCGGCTTAGAAACCTTATCCGTTCGGATGAAAGCCCACTGCGACAACGCATTTGAACTCGCCAAATGGCTAGAACAACAACCCAGCATTGCTAAAGTACACTATCCCGGCTTAACATCTCACGCACAGCACGACTTGGCAAAACGTCAACAAAGCCATTTTGGTGGCATTGTCAGTTTTGAGTTAAAAGGTGGGCAAGAACAGGCTTGGAAATTAATCGATGCCACTGAAATGATCTCTATTACCGCAAACTTAGGCGATGTTAAATCCACTATCACCCATCCAGCGACCACAACCCATGGAAGGCTAACGCCAGAAGCCAGAGCGGCGGCCGGAATTAAAGATGGGTTGGTCCGAGTTTCTGTAGGATTGGAAGCCATCGCTGACATTAAAAATGACCTATTAAGAGGCTTAGTATAACGCCTTAAACCTTGCCTATCTTTCATTAAGATCCGAAATGACTATCGATGTACTTTGTGTAGGCCATGCTTCTTATGATCTTGTCTTTTCAGTCGATCATCATCCCCTCGAAGATGAAAAAATGGTTGCTGAAAGTTTCATTAGTTGTGGCGGCGGCCCCGCCGCCAATGCCTCAGTAACCGTTGCAAAACTGGGCTTTAAATCCGCTTTTTCGGGCTATCTTGGCACGGATGTTTATGGCGAAAAACATTATCAAGAACTCCTTGAATTAGGGATTAACACTGACCTGATCAGTCGAGGCAACTCCCCTACCCCCCTGTCTACCATATTAGTTAAACCTAATGGCAACAGAGCATTAATCAATTACAAGGGAAAAACCGAAGCACTTCCCTCTAATGCCATTGATTTTTCATCGGTCACGGCCAAAGTCGTTTTATTTGATGGCCACGAACCTCATATCTCGCTTCCTTTACTTAATCGTATGCGGCAAGAAGGTATTCCGACTGTCCTTGATGCTGGTTCCCTCCATTCAGGCACCTTAAGCCTAATGGATCGGGTCGATTATCTGGTTTGCTCTGAAAAATTTGCCCATCAATTTTCTGGTGATAGCATAACTGCCCTGACTCGTTTAGCTGAACTCTCAAAAGTCGTTGTTATCACGCAAGGAGAAAGAGGTCTAATTTGGCAGCGTGGCCACGAAAGCGGTAAATTAGAGGCATTTCCAGTGACCTCGATTGACTCAACGGGGGCCGGTGATGCTTTTCATGGTGCTTTTGCAGTCGCCATTGCTTCAGGCATGAATTGGCTTGACGTATTACGTTACGCCAGCGCGGCAGGTGCACTATGCTGTACAAAAACAGGGGCGCGAACCGGACTACCTTCAAAGATAGAGCATCATGCCCTGTTCACCAATAAATAGGGCGCTCACCCAAACCTAACCTTTTAACGTCAACAAATATCTTTATAAAAAAACTCAATTGACTTCAAAACAGATAAAATTTATCTTAATAGCGATGGTCACGCCCAATGGCAATAAGATAGCTACTTACTACTGAAAAATTAAATCATGATCTCTTAACTTAAACGCTGTCAAAAGAATTAAGATAAACTGCTTATAATCAACCCTGTAAATGGAACGACCGATCCCAATGCATAAGTTAATAGCCCTATCGTTTATTATTTGGATCCGATTATGAATTTTTTTCTTTACCTGTTGAATAACCTAAAGAAATTAGGCCTTATTATTTTCTTAATTTCAGCGATAGTCACTGGAGGCTGGGTACTTTATCTCTATGACATATCAAAAAAGCCTCAACCCATCGAAAAACAATCCATAGTTGAAGCTGAAAATGCTTTAAATATTGGTCATTACACTGACGCAGAGCGAATTTTCGAAGAAGAGTTACAAGCAAACCCACAAAATCAACAAGCTGTATTGGGTCTAAAAATAGCACAAATTCGACAAACCCTACCTTCACCAGACTTTAAAGTAGCTATCGACGCGCTCTACCAACAATACCCAACTAACGCTTATATTAATTTATTTTTGGCTGAATTTTACTCCATCAATAATCAATCTGATAAAGCCCTGTTATTTTATGAAGAAGCCATCACCCAAAACCCAAAGCTAGCTGAAGCTCACAACGATTTGGCGCTGTTTTATGAACAACAAGAAGATTTCGAAAAGGCTAAAATTGAATCGTTAAAAGCCATAGATCTGTCTCCTATAGCCAAATACCGAAACAATCTGGGGGCTATCTACTTTAAACAACAGCACTATGAAGAAGCCATTAAAGAATATGGCCGAAATAAAGAATTCCCCCTATCCGACCTAGAAAGCTCAAAAATATATTGGCGACTGGAGTATTTAAGCCAAGCATCAAGCTATCAAAATCAAGCTATCGAATGGCTAAATGATAAAGTAGTTATGTCCAAACCAGAAAATCAAGAACCTTGGCAATTTAAAATAATTGCCGATACAAACCTGACGCTCAATAGCTTAGAAGAGAAAAAAAATTACGCCTATTATTGTCTTTCCATCAGTCTTTTCTTACAAGGTGATAGGGTAGGAGCCGATGATGCTTTAAAAAACATAAGCACCTTAAGTACTGTCCAGCACGCTGGTATTGTTGCTCTATTAAATGCCGAGCTCGAGGCCTTAGTTCAATCAAATAATAGTTTTGATCACAATGTTGCAGAGTACAAACACGTTTATTTACAAAACTCTATTCATTCCAATCAAGAAGATATTCAATAATATCTTCTTGCATTCTCCTAATTTATTAGCTATTTCAAGCCTTATAACCCGTAAAAGGATGTCATGACCACCATTTTCTATCGGCCTGCAAAAATACGAGCAATGGCATTCTTGGGGTTATTGTTACTGGCGCTCGCTATTTTAGGTGGCATGATATGGCGAAATCTTCATCATTTTGAAACTGTTTTATCCTATGTCAATTATTCACATCGCATTCAAAATGTGTCCGTCGGCTTGCAACAATCCTTAATCAGTTATGTCACCGAAACGGTTCCTGATAGCCATTCTCAACCCGTAATATTGACCAAAACATTGAATGAAATGCAGGGGTTAATCGCTGACAACCGGTATTTATTACCCTCCACCAAAAAGAGCCTAGAATCTGTTAGCAATCTTTTGGCTAATGTTAACGAACTCGACAAAAGCCAAAAAAATACACATTTAATACAAGCACTTGAAGTGATGAGCCAAACCCTTGATGAAGAAGGTTTAAGGCGAGAAAAACTGCTGGAAGATATCAATTTTGATACACAGACAGAGCTATATATCGCCTTAGCCACTTTTACCTTGATATTACTAGGCGCGATGTTGTTTTTACATTATCGAATATTGCACCCACTAAATGATTTAAGACAATTATTGGAACGTTTAACGGAAGAAAACTATACCCCTATTACCATTGATCACCTGGATCCTTTATTATTTCCAGTTTTTAATAGTTACAACGAAATGGTCATACATCTAGCCGATTTAGAAGCGGCTAAGCACTTATATGCACAATCGTTGCAACGAGAAGTCAGATTAGCCACTCAAGCCCTTTTAGAGCAACAATATAGCTTGGCTCGCGCTGAACGTTTGGCTGCTATTGGTGAAGTTGCCGCAGAATTAGCCCATGAAATTCGCAATCCACTAGCGGGCATCCAAATGGCTTTTACTAATTTACGTCGTGAAATTGATGACGAAAATCAATGCGAAAGAATGGATCTAATTAGTAGCGAATTAAAACGTTTGGCACGTTTACTAAACGACATGCTTGATCAAAGCCGTCATTCACCTGAAATGGCTAGTGCTTTTGATATGACGATACTCATTCGGGACTTACTTACGTTAACCCGCTACCAAATTCCCGAAGCTATTGATCTAGAGTGTGATACGCTCGGCATCCTAACGGTCTATTTACCCGAAAGTGGTATTCGTCAGGCCTTATTAAACTTGATTCTAAATGCCGCGGATGCACTCGAAAACAATACAGGCTTAATCCGCATTAAAGCCCGTGCTGACAATCAAGGTTTACGAATCGATATACTCGATGATGGCCCTGGATTTTCTGACGACCTACTTAATTATGGTATTAGGCCCTTTAGAACCAGTCGCCAATCGGGCACAGGCCTCGGTTTAGCAATGGTGCAGCGATTCATCAAAGATGTTGGAGGAACCATTAAGCTAACTAACCTACAGCCTCATGGTGCTTGTGTTACGGTACTATTACCCAAAGAATGTCTACCTGGAATCAACACATGATGGAAACGCTTCTTATCATCGAAGATGAAAAACTACTTGGCACAGAACTCTCTCGCCACTACCGAGCAAATGGCTGGGATGTTATTTTGGCCGAGACTTTAGCTGAAGCCAAACGCCTACTCATCAAAAATCGTATCGAACCTCTGCTAATACTTTCCGATATGAATTTGCCTGATGGTAATGCGTTAGACTTTATGGAATCTATGAAAAAACAGGTTAGTTATGCAGAGTGGTTATTTTTAACCGGGTACGGTAGTGTGCCTGACTCTGTAAGAGCACTCCGTTTGGGTGCTTATGATTTTTTAGAAAAACCTTGTGATTTAGAACGTCTCGATTTAGTGGTAACCAGCGCGACTCGCAGCGCATTAATGCAACGGCGCGTTTTAGATCAAACTAAACAAGGTCATCGCCGTTATTCACCCGATGCTTATTTAGGTCATAGTCAACAAGCCATAAATATTCGCGACTTATTGGTAAAACTCACACAAGTCCCCTTCAGCGCTTTGATTATCGGAGGAGAAAGTGGCACCGGTAAAGGGCTAACGGCAAGAATTCTTCATTATGGTGGCCCACGAGCGCAATATCCGATGATTGAAGTTAATTGCGCGGCATTACCTCGTGAACTCCTAGAGTCAGAATTGTTTGGCCATGAACCTGGAGCTTTCACTGGTGCATCAGGACGTCATCGCGGCTTATTAGAGCAAGCCGATGGCGGCACATTATTTATGGATGAAATTGGTGAAATGCCGCTGGATTTACAAGCCAAATTACTCAAAGCTATCGAGGACCATAAAGTCAGGCGACTAGGTGGAGAAAAAGAAATTAGTGTTAATGTCCAGATCGTCGCCGCTAGTAACCGTGATCTAGAGCAAATGACAAAGGAAGGTGGCTTTCGCACCGACTTATATCATCGTTTGAGCGTGTTTAAAGTGATACTACCCCCTCTTCGTGAAGCCGTTGAAGACCTTGATGAACTCGTACCGTTATTTGTTGCAGAATACAATGCTAAGGCCGGACGCCAAGTCAAAAAAATTTCAGATGAGGTCTGGCGAAAACTTAAAGAACATTCTTGGCCAGGCAATGTCAGAGAACTACGTAATGTAATTGAACGTTGTGTATTATTTTCAGATGGTGCTTCATTTCCTGGACAATGGCTACAATTATCAGAGCAACCCAAACAGGTAGACTTGAACGATAACGATGCTAACTTATTAGAAAACGCGCCTTATCCCCAGGCAAAAGCTAACGAACAAGGTATTTATTTACCCTTAGATGGCAATATGGCTTTAGATGATATGGACCGCTTCATTATTAAAACAGCTCTGGAACGGGCCGACAACAATCTCACCGCCGCCTCCAGAGCGCTTGGAACAACCAGAGAAACGTTACGCTACCGTGTCCGAAAATATAACTTAAACACAGTAGATTGAATTACCCCCCCCTTTTTTTTAACTAAAAAATAAAGCCATTTATAGCGACCGCAAATAAACGGGGGGGGCACCGTATAAATAGAGCGAATTTTTATTTATTCATATTCATCATTTTTGGATGATGCATAGTCATCATTTGCATATGTTCAGCTTTAAGCAATTGTAGATGCTCATCTTTCAAAGCTTGCTTTTTTTGAGGATCGGTTTCTGCACGAATTCTATCAGACAGTTCATCCATCTTGAGCATCTGTTCCTGCCTCATTTTTAAATGCTCCATCATTTTTGACTCATCCATTTTCATTTCTGGCTTACTGACCGTTTGTTCAATTGCCAAACAAACTTGATTGCTAGAAATGACCACCAAAAACAGACTTAACTTAATGAATATTTTCATAATATGCCTCTAATCTATCGTTATAAAAAATAATGTAACCACAACTATGTTTTTCGTAAGCGCTGCAAAAGAAGCCCGCTCAATCATATTTAATGTACTTAAATCGCGGATCATCGGGTGTTCCTTCCAACGCCCCGCCTTCTTTGCCTGGCTGCCACATGATGACAGCCTCAATTTTACAGGCTAATTCGAAATCTTTATTAGTAATACCTTTTGCCGCATGATTCATTAATTTTACAATAACAAAGGCATAAGAAACATTAAGGTCTGGGTGATGAAACGCAGACTCAGCCAAATGCCCTACCGTATTAACTACCATTAATGTGCCTTTCCAGCCACTGGTTTTGTATTTACGTCGAATCCAACCCTTTTCTAAATACCAATAGGGTAACTCTTCTTTTAGCCGAGCTTCTGTTTCTTCATTAGAATATATTTCTTCTTGTTTACGCTCTCTCCAACCCATAACTCTGTGACCTTTTATCAAGTTAAATAAACTACATGCATTGACATTGTAGCACCCCACTCTTCAATAATTAAATCACTACGCTGTTTGAAAAGCCCTCTATTCCAATTGATCCTTTAACGTATTTTATATGCAAAATTCATTTAAAAAAGACAAAAAATAGCCCTTGAATTCTTAATAAGTACAATTTATGTTCATGACAATTTCAAATAGAATTATTAAAAACTACATTTTTGCTATGAGGTAAAAATCATTAAAAATATAATCCTGTTAATTTTTTTAAAAACCCAAACACTTTAGTGATTTTTATTGTCTTTTTACTGTAAACTTTACGCCATATACGCACTATAAACGACCATAAACTTTATTATAGTGCTTAAAAAACAAAGTATTCTGATTATTATGGAACGCATTTTCCACAGGATATCCAACAATGATTTATGATGCTGTCCTATGAAAACCATTCAATTATTTATTTTTTTTATCATCTATTCAATATTAGCAGCCTGTGGACAAATAGGACCGCTTTATCTACCCGGCACAGCCCCACCTATTTATGTGGAGCAAGAACAAAAAATAGATACTGACCAAGAAACCCTGATACCCAAATAAATTATGGATTATTTTAACTACCAAAATAACGAGCTATTTGCCGAAAACATTGCCGTACAAGACATTATTTATAAATATGGCAGCCCCTGTTACATCTATTCTCGAGCAACCTTAGAAAGGCATTGGCAAGCCTTTGATAAAGCGTTTGGTGATCAAGCGCATTTAATCTGCTATGCCGTAAAAGCTAACGCTAATATTGCCTTACTCAATTTATTAGCCCGCTTAGGTTCAGGCTTTGATATTGTTTCGCTAGGAGAACTTCAGCGGGTTCTAGTTGCCGGTGGTGATGCTGGAAAAATTGTTTTCTCAGGTATCGGTAAACGAGAAGATGAAATCTTAGCCGCTCTAAAAGTCGGTATACGTTGTTTCAATATTGAAGTCAGCGGCGAACTCGATAGAATCAACCGACTTGCTGGGCATTTAGGTGTTGTCGCTCCCATTTCTTTTCGAGTAAACCCCGATGTTGATGCTAAAACACATCCTTATATTTCTACCGGATTAAAAGAAAATAAATTCGGCATTGATATCAATCAAGCCCTATCTGAGTATCGTCGTGCGGCGACTATGCCTAACATCAAGATTATCGGTATTGATTGCCATATTGGCTCGCAACTCACCGAAACCCGACCTTTTCTTGATGCTCTTGATAAAATTCTTGATCTGGTTGCTACCTTAAAAGCTGATGGCATTCACCTGCATCACTTGGATTTAGGCGGCGGACTTGGTATTCGTTATAATGACGAACAACCTCCTGAACCGGTCGACTATATTAAAGCCGTTTTAGAACGACTGGGTAAAACTGATTTTGAAATTTTATTAGAACCTGGCAGGGCCATTGTTGGAAATGCAGGCATTTTAGTGACTCAAGTTGAATATCTTAAGCCTACTGCCCATAAAAATTTTGCAATTGTCGATGCCGCTATGAATGATTTAGTACGCCCATCACTTTATAATGCCTGGCAAGAAATCATCCCCGTCAGACGACTCAGTGATGCAACCGAACAAACATGGGACATTGTCGGACCCGTCTGTGAAACCGGTGACTTTTTAGGTAAAGATCGTAAACTTAAACTAACACAAGGTGATTTATTAGCCATTCGCTCATCAGGTGCTTACGGATTTTCGATGAGTTCTAACTATAACTCTAGACCACGTGTTGCCGAATTAATGGTTGATGGCGACCAAGTTCATTTAATTCGAGAGCGAGAAACCACAACTCAACTTTGGGCTAACGAGCATCTATTACCGTAATCAACCCTGTTAACTTAGCAAAACTGATTAAGACTGACTATGAAGAGCACCCAATGATTAGCTTTACTAAAATGCACGGGTTAGGAAATGATTTTGTAGTGATTGATGCCATCAATCAAGCAGTAAACTTAACACCTGAACAAATCCAGTTCATGGCTAACCGTCATTTTGGCATTGGTTTTGACCAGTTATTAATGGTTGAAAAAGCAATAAGTGACAATGCTGATTTTAAATACCGAATCTTTAACGCTGATGGAAGTGAGGTAGGTCAATGTGGCAATGGCGCACGTTGTTTTGCCCGATTTGTCCGTGACAAAAAATTATCTAGTAAAAACGAAATCTGCGTTGACACCAACTCTGGGCAACTACTGTTACGGTTTAATGATCAAGATCTCATTACGGTCAATATGGGCATCCCAAAACATCAACCTACTGAAATCCCTCTAGTTGCAGAACGGGAGTTATTGCTTTATACACTTGATATTGATGGCGTTAAAACAGACTTTGGTGCCGTTTCCATGGGCAATCCTCATGCGGTTATTCAGGTCGATAATGTAGAAACCGCCCCCGTCAGTAACATAGGAAAAATACTTGAATCTCATGCAATATTTCCTGAACGAGCCAATATTGGTTTTATGCAGATCATGGATAGAAAGACTATAAAACTTCGTGTTTATGAACGGGGTGCAGCTGAAACACTAGCTTGCGGTAGTGGTGCTTGTGCGGCCGTGGTTGTCGGTATTGAACAAAACCTCCTCGATAATACTGTCAATGTTAAACTACCTGGCGGGGAATTAAATATAAGTTGGTCTGGCCGCGGAAGCCCCGTATTTATGACTGGATCAGCGAGTTATGTTTTTGATGGGACCATTAATTTATGAGCGAAAAAAAAATCAACCTTAGCACCTCTCAAATTGAAGACTACCTTCTACAAAACCCAAACTTCTTTCATGAACATCTAAACTTGTTAGAAAAAATGAGCATTCCGCATCCAAGTGGAACCGCTGTATCTCTAATTTCTAAACAACTTGAGCTTTTTAGAAATAAGCACCAAGAACTAGAAAGTCAACTTAACTCACTGATTGACATAGCACGCGACAATGATACGTCTTTTGTTCGCATGCATAAGCTTACGCTAGCCTTACTTGAAGCATCAACGCTAAGACAAGCTATTGTTAATCTTAATGTTGTGTTCGCAGAGTATTTTCTAACTGATTTTGTTGCCATACGCATTATCAAAGAATGTCCCGAACCTAGTATGGTCAATTTATTTATCGAACCTAATAGTGAAGATCTTCAACCCTTTCTAAAAGAACTTTCTAGCAATCAACCAAAATGTGGACGCCCTACTTTAGCTCAAGCAAAAATACTGTTTGGCGACTCGGCCATAGAGGTTAAATCTTGTGCCATTATCCCGATGAACTTTACTGAACTTGATGGGATTTTAGCAATAGGTAGTCGCGAAGAAAGCCGATTTCATTACAGTATGGGAAATTTATTTTTAACTCAGATGAGTGAAATTATTGGCACTCGACTGATTTCTTTATTACGACCTGCAACCGATGCAGGCTAACTCAAAGGAAAAACTGACTGCTTTTTTAGACCAGTTAACTGTGGAGAAACGTGCCTCTATACACACCATTAAAAGCTATCAAAGAGATCTGAATCACCTAACTAACTATTGTGTAGCTAAATCGATACTTGATTGGCCTAGCCTAACGCAAAATGATATTCGCTCACATATTGCTAGTCGTCATCGACAAGGCCTCAGTAGCACCAGTCTTCAACGGGAACTGTCCGCGATACGAAGTTTTTTTAATTTCCTACTCAAAAAAAGCCTTGCTGACAACAATCCAGCCCTGTATATAAAAGCTCCAAAACAAGCCAGAAAGCTCCCTAAAACACTCGATGTAGACCAAGTAAAAGGCTTACTAGAGGCAGGTGCAAACTCCGCCATTGAAATTCGTGATCTAGCCATGTTTGAATTATTTTATTCATCAGGCTTACGTTTAAGCGAACTTTCTGCGCTTAACTTAACTGATATTGACCTTACTGATAACTCACTACTTGTTAAATCGGGAAAAGGCGGTAAATCAAGGCTATTACCCATGGGCAGTAAAGCCGTTGCGGCGATTAGCAATTGGCTGCCACAACGTTTAAAAAATAGTGATGCAACAGAGAATGCTTTATTCATTTCAACACGAGGAAGGCGAATTGGTCAGCGCAATATTGAATTGAGATTAGAGCAATGGTGCAAGAAAAAAGACATAGCAGAACATATTCACCCACACATGCTTAGACATTCTTTTGCCAGTCACTTACTGGAATCTAGCCAAGATTTAAGAGCTGTTCAAGAGTTACTTGGACACAGCAATATCAGTACAACACAGATATACACGCACTTGGACTTCCAGCATCTAGCTGATGTTTACGATAAAGCACACCCAAGAGCTAAAAAAAAACCTAAATAGTCGCTGGGTTACTAAGCAAATAATCAAAAAACCTGATAACATGAGCCTCATTTTTATAGAAAATCAATCTGTTTGATCAAAAAACATACCTTCTTTACAGGATACCGAAAATGGCAGCAAGTGAAACACTAGATGATATAAAATCCAAAGGAATACTCTGGGGCTTTGGTGTTCTTACACTCGCAGTAGTTGTTGTTCTCGTTATTCTAGGCGCTTGGTGGGGTGGTGAACCCGGTCAATTCAATATTCAGGATGAAGCACTCGAACGCGCCAAAGAAACGAATACCTCAGAAATCCCCGTTGGCTATACCTATACCAACACACTCGCCCATATCGCCGAAGTTCTGTTACATAAAAGTGGTGGTTATATAACAAATGACGTGGCACCACCGGGCGTTCTCTTAGACAACATTTCTAATTGGGAATACGGCGCCTTAGTTATGTTGCGCGATGCTACAACCGCCTTAAGAAATCACTTTGCTAGAGATCAATCACAATCAGCGGAAGACCCCGACTTAGCGATAGCAGAGCCTTACTTCTATTACGAACACAACTCTTGGGCATTACCCTCTACAGAGGCTGAGTATCAAAAGGGTATTGATTCTCTTCATAAATATATGTCACGCCTACAAAAATATGGCGGCCCTGTAAAAAAAGCTCAGTTTTATTCTCGAGCAGACAACCTTTGGCAATATACTGAAGTGGTGATAAAACGCTTAGGTGGCTTATCAACTCGCCTGAGTGCTAATAGTGCGGGCGGTAATTACGGGCCTGGTTTAACGGAACTCGAAAAACAAGCTGCTGATGAAAAGGGCACACCGACTACTCGGGTATCATGGCTAGAAATTGATGACGTTTTTTATGAAGCACGAGGTGCAAGCTGGGCTTTATTACATATTTTAAGAGCCATCAAACACGACTTTGCTGATATCCTCTTAGATAAACGAGCAATGCGTACAGTTGATATCATGATCAAAGCGATGGAAAATGCTTTGACGCCTGTTTTAAGCCCCATGATTCTTAATGGTAGTGGCTACGGACTTTTTGCCAACTATTCACTATCAATGGCTAATTACATTGCAAGAGCTAACGCAGCTGCTCTTGATTTGCGCGACATTATGAACCGAGGTTAATAATATTTATGGAAGAACAAATCAACTATAACCTCAAGCAACTTAGCACTTGGAAACGTATTTTCTTTATGCTGGTTTTTGCAGCTATTGGCTCATTAGTAAGAATGTTAATTTGGGCAGTGATTATTTTACAAGTTGGATCAACCTTATTGACCGGAAAAGCAAACCCGAACATTCTAATTTTTGGTCGTAGCCTCTCGGTCTACACTTATCACATCCTTTTGTTTCTGACTTTTAATACAGAAACACTACCCTTTCCTTTTTCTGCTTGGAATATGACGGCGGAACTTCAGTTACCTGAAAATAATTCGTCTGAAAAATAAAGCGCCTTAAAAGAACGTGCAAGGTAAAAAACCACCTTGCACGCTATTAAACCTTGTCAATCTTCATCATAATATTCGTAAGATTGCTCACCTTCAAATTCTTCATCATCTTCAAAGGCTTGATCATCTTCAAGTTCTTGTTCGCCCTCAGAATCTGCGTCATCAAAATAGTCTGCTTCGCCTTCAATATTAAACAAAGCTTTCAAATATCGATACAACAACCGAGCAGATTTAGGTGGCTTAGAAAATTCTGCTTCCTTCTTAATATTGCGTAATAACTGCCTTAATTGCTGCCGATCAGCATCAGGCTGTTCATTTAGAAACTCTGTCAGGACGTCATTATCTCCAGCAATTAATCTATCACGCCAACGCTCAACGATATGATGCTCTCTGACCGCATGTGCACTTTTATTTTTCATGCGCGCTAGCTTCTCTAAAATAGGCTCTATATCTATTTTATGAAGCTGCCCTGTAATAAATTTCAGAAGTCGTTTTCTTGCACTTTTATGTGGCATTCCAGAAACCTCTACCACTGCTTTATGAATAACATCCGGAAGTTCAAGATATTTTACTTGTGCAAGGGATAATTCAGACATTTCTTCGCTTAGCGCAAAAAGAACCGCCATATCTTTCTTTATTTGCGTCTTATTAGGTCTAACAGCGTAATAAACTATCTCGCCCTTATCATTGTATTCATATTCGTAATCGTATTCGTTCTCTTCACTCATTTTATTTCAAACCATCTACACAAAAAATAACACCACAGAACCTAAGGAAACCATTAATCACCCCATGGTCCTACATTTGGCATTTTATCAAATAGAAATGCCGCTATCATCGCCACTTTTTAAAAATAACGCCTATTTTACCACAGACTACTTAATCACTTCCGACGACACGGTCTTTTGGCTTACATTCATTCAGAAAAACATCATAATTGCTTAACGTTAATAAGCAATAATTTAGATATTTCACCATAAACTTCTGCTACCTTTTTATTTATTACTGAGTCCTGGCCTTAAATTTGCGATAATGCTCGATCTCAATTTTTATAGGACATCAATTACCCATGTGGTTTAAAAATCTTACTGTATTTCGCCTTACCGAAGCCTTTACCTTGACTCCGGACGAATTGGAACAAAAACTTGAACCACTTTCCTTTCGCCCTTGCGGTGCCCATGAAGAATTCACTTTTGGCTGGACGCCACCTCTAGGCAAATCAGCACAACAGTTAGCTCATAATTCTAATGGCTTTATAATGCTATGCGGGAAAAAAGAAGAGAGAGTCCTACCCTCAGCCGTGATTAATGAATTGGTTCAAGAAAAAATTCTTGAACAAGAAGAAATTCAAGCCCGAAAATTATCAAAAAAAGAACGTAGCGAAATAAAAGATGAAATTATTTTTGATTTACTACCAAAAGCCTTTACCTTTTCACGCAAAATTTACGCTTATATTGACCCAAAAGGCGGATGGTTAATCGTTGACGCCGCTTCCGCAAAAAATGCCGAAGATTTACTCAGTATGCTTCGTAAATCATTAGGTTCATTGCCAGCGACACCTCTCAACACCCTCGAAAAACCAAGTGCCATTATGACGGAGTGGCTACTTAACGGCACAAACCCTGATGATATTACTATTGAGGATGAATGCGAACTCCGCTCAACTGAAGAGTCAGGTGGAATTATTCGCTGTAAGCGCCATGACTTAGCGTTACCTGAAATCAAGAATCACCTCGATATCGGCAAAGAAGTTATTAAACTTGCTGTTAGCTGGGCTGAACGCATTTCATTCATTATCGATGAAAATTTAGCGGTTAAACGCCTACGATTCTTAGAGTTAATACAGGATCAAGTTGCTGATATTGAAACCGATGATGATGCCGCTCAATTTGATGTCGACTTTTCAATTATGTCCGCAGAACTAGCTAACTTTCTTCCGCGCCTAATTGAACTCTTTGGCGGTGAAAATAAGGCATAAAAAAAGCCCGGCGGTAAAACCGCCGGGCTTTTTCAGCTTTAAATCAAAGATGATTTATTTCATCATTGATTTTTTGAACATGTTGTCCAATTTGCTGTTAGTGTCTTGAGCATATTGAGCAGCACGGTTAGCAGCAGATTCTGCAGCTGAAGCTTTTGCTGCTGCGTCTGCAGCTGCACTTTGTGCACTTTGTGCATCAGAAGATGCTTGTGCAACAGAAGTTTTCAAACCGTCAATTTGTGATTGAAGACCTTCGATATCTGAATTAGTTGCGCAACCAACAACTAAGCTAGCAACCATTGCGATCATTGATAATTTTATTACTTTTTTCATATTATTTTCCTTAGTCAGAGTTATTACTACAAAAAAACATTATAGCTAGCATTTATTATACTACTATTTAATTCATTTTCCAGCTTTATTTTATCTTATCTTAACCACTGTACCTGTTTCGACCATTTGACTTAAATGGTCGATCTGGGTATTCGTTAATGCAATGCATCCATGAGTCCAATCAAATGTTTGATGAATTCTTGAATCCGCATTCCCGAGACCATGAATACCAATTTGACCACCTAACGGCGTATTCTGCGGCGGTATTTGATTAAAATGGTGAGCAGTGACAATCCTTTTATAAGTAGGGCCATCAATAACACCCTTACGCAAAGCATTTTCCGCATCCTCTGCGGAAGGGTAAGTTAACCCAAAAAAACGTCGAAAGCTAGTTTTTTCACCAACCCAACCTATCCTATAACTACCAAAAGGCGTAACGTTATCGCCTCGATGTGTTTTTGATCCGGCGCCACCGCGACCAATAGCAATTGAATGTAAGGTTTCAAGGGTTTGCTCACCCTTTTTTACCTCTATTTTACGAGCATGCGTATCCACCAGAAGCCATACATCAGGATCTGCAGTCGCTGTAAAAGAGACCAAACTAAAACACAATAATAAATAAATTCGTAACATATTAAAATTTACACTAGAAAAGAAATTTGGTGTACTTTATCAACCACTATATTTTACCTTAAGGATTAACTATGCAAATAGAAACTATCACTACAAAGCCTTACAGCGATCAAAATCCCGGAACATCTGGACTTAGAAAAAAAGTTAATGTATTTAAACAGCCCGGATATCTGGAAAACTTTGTTCAATCAATCTTCGACTCTTTAGAAGACTTCAATGGAAAAACCTTAGTATTAGGAGGTGATGGTCGTTATTTTAACAGAATAGCTATCCAAATCATTATTAAAATTGCTGCGGCGAATGGATTTGGAGAGCTAATTATTGGACAAGGTGGTTTATTATCAACGCCCGCGGCATCGAATATCATCAGAAAATATAATGCTTTTGGCGGCTTAATTCTTTCCGCAAGCCATAACCCAGGCGGTCCGAAAGAGGATTTTGGCATCAAATACAATGTTGGTAACGGTGGACCCGCACCTGAAAAAGACACAAATGCCTTTTATCTGCGCAGCCAATCAATTGACCACTACAAAACGACTAACATCCAAGATGTTGATCTTGATAGCATTGGCAACCAACAAATTGACGGTCTCAAAATAACCATTATTGATCCGGTCAGTGATTATGCTGAACTAATGGAATCTATTTTTGATTTCAAACTACTCAAACAGAGTATTAGCTCAGGCTACATCACCTTGCTTTTTGATGCGATGAGTGCCATTACAGGACCTTATGCAAAAAGGATTCTGATAGATCTATTAGGCGCAACACCTGACTCCCTAATCAATGCAGAGCCCTTAGAAGATTTTGGCGGGCACCATCCTGACCCTAATTTAGCGCATGCCCATGAACTTGCAGAGCGTATGTTTAGCATCAACGCACCCACCTTTGGTGCTGCGTCTGATGGCGATGGTGATCGAAATATGATTACCGGAAGTAATATTTTTGTAACACCCAGTGACAGCTTGGCCATTATGGCCGCTAATGCACATTTAATTCCTGCTTACGCAAAAGGTTTAAGAGGCGTAGCTCGTTCAATGCCTACGAGCCAGGCGGTTGATCGTGTTGCCGCTAAATACAATATAC